>NZ_JADYUD010000004.1 GCF_021531595.1 Fusobacterium perfoetens | reverse complement strand
GACCTACGCAGTGCAAGTGCGTCGCTCTCCCAAACTGAGCTATATCCCCAAGCACAAGAGTAATAATATCATAAAATAATAAAACTGTCAATAAAAAAATATTTAATTACTGAAAAATTTTTTTAAATATAAAAAAGATTTTTATTTTCAATATTTTTTATAGTTATAAATCTTTTTTCATTATATAATTTTTAAGAAAAATTTTTTCTCTTTCTACAAATTGTTCACAAATAACTTTATATCCTCTTTTTTCAAAAAATGGTTTTGCAGTTATTGAGGCATGAACTGTAACTTTTAAAACGGGAAAAATATTTTCAAGTTTATCACAAAGCTGTGAGGCAATATTTTTTCTTTGAAAATCTTTGTGGACATAGAGCATATCAAGATATCCCTCTTTATTTATATTTCCGAAGCCAATAATTGTATTTTTTTCTTCAGCAACAAGAGTATAATTTTCTGAAAGGTATTTTTCCCAAAGAGAAAGGTCTCTACTTTCTTTTGCCCAAACTTTAAGCTGTTTTTCTGTGTAATCTTCAGAATTTATAAAATAGATTGTATCGTAAAATAATTTAAAAAGTTTTTCACTATCTGATTTTTTATATTTTCTTATAATCATAAAATCTCCATAAATAAAAAAACCACTCATATGAGTGGTATTGTTTTTAAATGGTGCCTAGAAATAGATTCGAACTATCGACCGTACGGGTATGAACCGTATGCTCTAGCCAACTGAGCTATCTAGGCATGGTGGAGATAAGCGGGATCGAACCGCTGACCTACGCAGTGCAAGTGCGTCGCTCTCCCAAACTGAGCTATATCCCCTTGGACAAGAATAATAATATCATAAACTACCTTACTTTGTCAAATAAATTTTTTTAAAATTATCATTATTTGGGCTTTTTAGATGTTAGTAAATTTAAAAAGTCTTTATTTCCAAGATAAAACAAAAATATATTATTAAAATTTTTCTTTTAAAATATATTCAGAAATTTCTTTTATAGCATCAGCAGCATATAAAATTTCTTCTTCTGTGTTAAAATATCCAAAAGAAAATCTAACACAACCATAGTCATAAGTTCCAAGATATTTGTGAGCAAGTGGAGCACAATGAAAACCACTTCTTGTACATATATTAAATTCTTCATTTAATATTGCTGCAAAATCTGAGCTTGTTATTCCTTCTATATTAATACTTACAACAGGCCCTCTAAATTTATCTTTATCACCATATATTATAATATTTTCTAAGTTTGAAATTTTATCTATAAAAAGTTTTGCAAGATTATATTCATGTTCTCTTATCTTATTAAGTCCAACAGAATTTATAAAATCTATTCCAGCATTTAAAGATAATATTCCAGGAGTATTTAAAGTTCCACATTCTAAAAGCTCAGGCATAGTCTTAGGTTGTCTTGGAAGTTTTGAAAAACTTCCTGTTCCTCCCTCTAAAAGAGGATTTAGAACTAACCCCTCTTCTACATAAATTCCTCCTGTTCCCTGAATACCAAATAAAGATTTATGACCAGTAAAACATAAAATATTTATATTCTGTTTTTCTACATTTATATCTGCAAAGCCTGCACTTTGAGAAGTATCAACTATAAAAAGCAGATTATTTTCTTTGCAAAAATTTCCTATTGCCTCAATATCATATATATATCCTGTAACATTAGAAATATGGTTTATTACAATAGCTTTTGTATCTTTTCTAAGAAGAGAAGATAAATTTTTTATTAATTCTTCTGTAGTATCTACAGGTTCAAGAAAAGAAAGAGTTACATTTTTTTCATCTTCAAGATAATGAAGAGGTCTTAGAACAGAATTATGCTCAAGAACAGAAGTAATTATATGGCAGTCATGGAATCCTGCTCCTTTTATAGCAAAATTTAAGCTTTCACTTGCATTTGATGTAAAAGCAATCTGAAGTGGATTTTTTATATTGAAAAATTCTGCTATTTTTACTCTTGTATTATAAATTTCCCTGTCTATTTTTATAGCTTTTTTATATCCACTTCTTCCAGGATTCCCATTAAGTTCAATGATTGCCTTTTGTACTTTTTCAATAATACATTGAGGCTTAGGATTTGAAGTTGCAGAGTTGTCAAAATAATATTCTCTCATAATTAAAACTACCTCTTTATAAAAAATATTCTTATAATATTGTACCATATTTAAAAAAAATAAATATAGTTATAAATAAATTTCTTTTTCTTCTAAAAAAATAAATCATCCATATAAACAGCGGAGTATACACAAAAAAATCTGAAAGTATGAATTTTGGATATTAAAAAATACATATATGCAAAACTAGTAAAAAAATAACATGTGTATTTCACAGAAAGATTGATAATAAAGTAAAATATGATTGAAATAATTTAATAAATATGATATAACTTAGAGGTTGCATTGACAATTTAATATGATTTTGGAGGAATTTAGAAATGACAAAAAAAGAACTAGCAAGCCAATTACAAGCTAAAGGAATATTTGATACTAAAGCAGATGCAGAAAGAAAAATTGATGCTATATTAGACGCTATGGAAGAAGCATTAATTTCTGGAGACAGCATTAACTTCATAGGATGGGGAAAATTAGAAGTTGTTAACAGAGCACCAAGAATCGGAAGAAACCCTAAAACTGGAGAAGAAGTAGAAATAGAAGCTAGAAAAAGCGTTAAATTCAAAGCTGGTAAAGGTTTATTAGAAAAATTAAACTAATATAAATCAGGAGAGATTCATGTCTCTCTTTTTTTATGCAAAAAATTATATTTTTTTATCTTTAAAATTTATAAAATTATTAAATGATAAAAATTTTTAAAAAAATTTGCTTTTCCCTATTGATTATTTTTACTTTATGGGCTATATACAATATTAGATAGATGAATTTCTACTCAAAATATTAATACGGAGGGAAGCACTATGAAAAACTATACTACGGATAAAATCAGAAATGTCAGCTTTTTAGGTCACAGAGGTTCAGGTAAAACATCTTTAGTTGAGGCATTGCTTTTTGCAGCAAATGTAACAAGTAAGATGGGAAGTATAGAGAAAGGAAACACAATATCAGATTATGATGATGAAGAAATAAATAGAGGCTTTTCAATCAACACTTCTGTTGTCTCATTAGACTATCAGGAAAAAATATTTAATATTCTTGACACTCCAGGATATTTTGACTTTTCAGGAGAAGTTATTTCAGCTCTTGCTGTTACAGGAGGAGCAGTAATTGTTCTAGATGCAAGTTCAGGAATAGAAGTAGGAACAGAAAAAGCATGGAGAATGCTTGAAGAAAGAAAATTACCAAGAATTATATTTATAAATAAAATGGATAAAGGAGCTATAAATTATAAAAAAATTCTTCTTGATTTAAAAGATAAATTTGGTAAGAAAGTAGCACCTTTCTGTATTCCTTTAGGTGAAGGAGAAAATTTTGAAGGTTTCATAAATGTTATTGAGAAAAAATGCAGAGTATTCAATGGAGAATGTTGTGTTGATAAAGAACTTGTTCCTCATGAAGATTTTGAAGATGTAAGAAACCTTCTTCTTGAAGCTGTTGCTGAAACAAGTGAAGAAGCTATGGAAAAATTCTTCAATGGTGAAGACTTTACTGAAGAAGAAATTAAAGCAGGACTTCGTAAAGGTGTTTTAAATGGAGATGTTGTTCCTGTACTTGTAGGATCAGCTGCAAACCTTATAGGTGTTCACACTCTTTTTGATATGATGTTTAACTATATGCCTACTCCTGAAGAGTCAAGAGGAGGAATAGTTTATGGTAAAAATCCTGATACTCAGGAAAAAGTTGAGAGAAGAGTAAGCACTGATGAACCTTTCTCTGCTTTTGTCTTTAAAACAATAGTTGACCCATTTATTGGAAAAATATCTTTATTCAGAGTTGTTTCAGGAAGCTTAACTAAAGATATGGAAGTTTTAAATGCTACTCAAGGAAGAAAAGAAAGAATAGCAAATTTATACTTTGTAAGAGGTATTAAACAAAGAGATACTGACAGAGTAGTTGCTGGAGATATTGCTGCAACAACTAAACTTCAGGATTTAAAAACTGGTGACACAATCTGTGATAAAAATAATCCAATAGTATTTAAAAAAGTGCCATTCCCAAAACCTTGTTTATATATGAATATTATACCTGTTAAAAAATCTGATGATGATAAGATAAGTACAGCTATACAAAAACTTATTGAAGAAGATCCAAGTCTTACTGTAATAAGAAACGCTGAAACAAAAGAGCTTCTTATTGGAGGACAAGGAAAGACACATCTTGAAATAGTTGTTTCAAAATTATATAATAAATTCCAAGTACAAGCTACATTAAGCACACCAAAAATAGCTTATAGAGAAACAATAAGAAAAGAAGTTTCAGTTCAAGGAAAACATAAAAAACAATCTGGAGGAGCAGGACAGTATGGAGATGTATTTATTAAATTTGAACCTCTATACGATGCTGAATATGAATTTGTAGATAATATTAAAGGAGGAGTTGTTCCAAAACAATATCTTCCAGCAGTAGAAAAAGGACTTCATGAAGCAGCTAAAAAAGGTTTCCTTGCAGGATATCCTGTTATAAACTTTAAGGCAACTTTATATGATGGTTCTTATCACCCTGTTGACTCTAATGAGTTATCATTCAAACAAGCTGCTATTTTAGCTTTCAGAAAAGCTGTGGAACAAGCTTCTTCTGTTATACTTGAACCTATTGTAAAAATGGAAATAGTTGTTCCTGAAGAATATACTGGAGATATTATGGGAGATATGAATAAGAGAAGAGGAAAAATCTTAGGAATGGATCCTATGGATTACAGTGAACAAAAAATTACTGTTGAAGTTCCTCATAAAGAAGTTCTAGGATATGCTACAGATCTTAAATCTATGACTCAAGGAAGAGGAAGATTTGAATTTGAATTTATAAGATATGACTATGCTCCTGATGAAGTGGCAGCTAAAATAATTGCTGAAGCAAAAGCAGCAGAATAGTAATTAATACATTATTAAAAGCCCTGTTTTTATACAGGGCTTTTATATTTGACAAAGAAAGTTATATAATTTAAAATGTAGTTGCTAATTATCTAAATTAAAAAGGAGAAGAGAGAAATATGAATTTTTTAAATATGGATATAAATATTGCTTACAGTATGATTAATATGAAGCTTAGAGATTTTTATTCATCTCTTGATGATTTGTGTGATGATATGGATATAAGTAAAGGAGAACTTATTGAACATTTTGAAGAAAATGGTTATATCTATAATGAAAGTACAAATCAATTTACTCAAAAATAAAAAAATAAAATCGGTAAATTTAGTTTTCTAACTGAGTTTACCGATTTTTTATAGACTTATAACATTTTATTTTTAGATAATAAATAAGTTATGATTATACTTAAAAGTATAGATATAAGTATTACAGCAGCAAATCCAAATGGATTTTCAGCAAAAGGAACAGCAACATTCATTCCCCATATTCCTGAAATGATAGTAGGAATAGCTAGGACAACTGTAATAGAAGTAAGTCTTTTCATAACATTATTTAGGTTATTTGACATTACAGTAGAGAAAGCATCTCTTGTTCCACTTAAAATACTTGAGTATATACTTGCCATTTCAATAGCCTGCTTTGTATCTATGATCACATCATCAAGAAGATCTAAGTCATCAGGATATTTTTTTACAAGTTGCATTCTCATTATTTTATCAAGAACGGCTTCATTTGATTTAAGAGAAGTTGTAAAATAAACCAAACTTTTCTCAAGTTCAAGAAGCAACATAAGCTCTTCATTTTCCATGTATTTTTTTAAACGATTTTCTACAACATCACTTACACGCCCTATTTGTCTAAGGTAATATAGATAGTATGATGTATTTCTAAAAAGAAGCTGAAGAATAAATCTTGTCTTTTTATATGTGAAGAATCCTTTTATTCTTCCTTTTACAAATTCATCAATAAGAGGAAACTTTTCTGTTGTAACAGTAATTATATTATCTTTTAAAACTATAATACCAAGGGGTATTGTAGTGAATGAACATTTATCTTTCTCACTATGGATAGGAACATCTATAATTATAAGGAGGATATCTCCATCTATTTCCAAACGAGATTTTTCTTCTTCGTCCAAAGCAGCTTTTAAGTGTTCCACAGGAATATCAAATGCTTCCTGTATAGCTGCAATATCTTCATCAGCAGGGTCAGTAAGATTAATCCATGTATTTTTCTCTCTGAATATTGATACATCTTTTACTATTTCTTCATTATCTTTGAAATAGATACTTTCCAATTTATCCATAGGATTAGTTTTAAAAACTTGAATCATTTAGCCACCTTCCATTTTAGAACTCTCTATCATGGAAAGTTGATAAAGAGTCTATATATTAAATTTTTTAGTTTCTTTCAGTAATATATTCCACGGGGAATATGTGTCCATCTAAAAACCACCTCATTTTAAAATTTCATACTGCCTTATTATTTTACATGAAATTCTAAGAAAAGTAAATAAAAAAAGCAGAGAGATTTCTCTCGCTGCTTTATTTTTTAATGTGAGCTAATCTCTTAAGGCTAACCCTATAAGTAGTATGCTCACTGTGAGCTAAGACCTTAAGGCTAGAGCCATTAATACTATGCTCACAATACAAAAATCAAACATTTAAAAATATTTCAAAAGTTTCATCAGGATAGTATATAACTTTATCTACAATTAGTTGCAATATCTTCTTTTGTTGCAATCTGTTTTTCTCATCAAAATTTTCCATATACTCTATAAATTTTTTCTTTAAATTAACTGTAGCTTCACTTATTTCTTCTTTATTTAAATTATACAATTCTCTTAATTCTGAATCAATATCATAAATTTTTCTTCTGTATTCATCTCTATTAATGAATCCATCTGTATAAGTTTCAGCAATTCTTTTTTTCTTTTCTTCTAATCTTTTTATTTCTTTAGAATAGTCTTTTTTCTTTTTTTGAGAATTAATATTTAAGAACTCAAAATTATTTTTTGCATATTCTTTTATCTGTTCTAAGATTGCATTATCTAAATCTTCACTTTTGCATTGCCTAAAATGTGTTTTTAAACTTGCACATTTATAAGCTCTATATTTCCTACTTCCTGATTTACTTTTCCATTCTTGTTCCACACCAACAAGTTTACGATTACAAACTGCACACACAAGGAGGGATGAAAACAAAAATCTGGTATCTTCACTTCCTTTTATATGTCTCATTTTTTTATCTCTTAAAATCTTTTGAACGAGATTAAATTCTTCTAAAGAGATAATAGGTTCATGCAGTCCTTTATAAATTTCATATTCTTCATTTGTATACATTTTCATTGTGGATTTATCTTGAGTATATCTACCATATTTTATATATCCTGCATAAGTGATATTTTCTAAAATTTGTGAAATTGTAGTAATAGTTTTATTATATTTTCTAGCTAATCTATTTTTTGTAACTCCATTTATATATGAATGAAAAATATCTTCAACAATATAACTTTTATCATTTTTATAAAGAACTTTATCTTTTAAATCATATCCAAAAGGAGGAGAAGTTAAACAATATCCTTGACTAGCATAATATTTAAATCTTGCTTTTAACCTCATACTTAATTGTTTGCTTTCTTGTGCAGCCATTCCACCATATAGTCCAAGTAGAAAATCAGATAAATCTGATGATGAATCAAGTTGTGGCTGCATAATAAAATGCCATTCAATTTTATTTTCTTTTAGTTTTTTTATAGTAGTATGAATTTCTAATTGTGTTCTTGAAATACGGCTTAGTTCATAGGCTATTAATACATCAAAGGATTTAAGTTTTATTTCTTCTAAAAGTTCATTATATCCTGCTCTATTATTATAAAGTCCACTTTCAACTTCTTTTATTATTTTATATATTACATACCCTTTTTCTTTGGCAAAATTTTTAGCTTGGTCTTCTTGAGCCTCAAGAGAATTTCTTTCTTCTTGCATTTCAGAACTTACTCTCAAGATAATTAATGCTTTCTTAATCATTTTTTATCTATATCCTGAATAGTTTTCTTTAAAATTTCTTGGGTATGTTTTTTTATACTTTCATTTTCACAGCTGTGTATACCTTTACATTTCATATTTTACCCTCCTAAATATTATTTTTAATAATCTGTAATTTTCTATTAAATCTAATCATTACAAAAGTAACAACTATTTATATAAGTTTAATCTCTCCATGTTTTTCTCCATTTTTTCATTTATAGCCTTATCTAACTCACTATCAGAAATATTATAAATTTCTTTTAACATATGTAACTCTATAACCACATCAGCAAATTCTTCTAAGATATTTTTGGTATCAATTACTCTTGTCTCAGGTGTTAAGTGATTTCTTAAATCCTTAGCAATTTCTTTTTGTAGTTCTGCAAGTTCCTCTATAATTCTAACTTTATTTTCTGTATCTGATTTTGAATTTAAAAGAAGCTTTACTTTATCATCAAAAGTTATTTCAGATTTTCTATTTTGCATTTCTTCAAGTGCTTTTCCAAAATTCATTATTTATCTTCCTCCCATTCTGCTATATTTTCCAAAACATCAAAATATTTTTCATTGTTTTTACAATCAGGATTGTTGCATATATAACCTACTTCCCAACTATCAGAACTTCTATTTTTAATTTTTCTTCTTTTCTGATTCTTGGTAAGTTCATAGTTAGTAGTTGTATTAATAGTTTCTATTGCTACAACTTCCTCTCCACATCTTTTACATTTCCACATATTTATTTCTCCTTTTATCGTTTTCTTTACCAATTACTAAGCAGCATATAAGTGTAACACCAGTACCGAGTCCAGCAAGAAATCCACCAGTAAACCAAAGTAAGTTTATTTACCTCACATCTTTAAATTTCTATATAACTATTAATTTCAATATTATTTAAATCTAAAATGTAACTATCTCCATAATCATGTCTTTTTCTATATTTTTCTTGTAAATTTGCAAGTGTTTCTTTATTGCTTGATAAAAAACAATATTCTTCTTCATAATCACATGAAGTTGAAGTTACTCCATTAGAGTTGCATTTTCCTTTTTCAAAACAGCTTAATTGTTTTGATAATATTTTTCTTTTATTAAGAGAAATTTTTAATAAATACATTTATTCCACCTCTACAAAAATACTTTTATAATTCTTTTTATTTTTGATTCCATAAACACAATAAAATTTTCAACTTTATTTGATACAATCTCAAAAACACCCTCTAAAAAACTAAAAAGTATATATAGCATAAAAAATTCTGAAAGCAATAAAACTGTTATTATCACAGAATATAATTCTATTTTACACCTTAAGTTGCGTTTATACTCGTGATAAAATGCTATTATTAAACCACATCTAGTAGCTATACAAAAGAATATTATTAACCAAAATATTATTTCGTTAATATTCACTTAAACCACCTCTTTATCCTTTCCCACAAACTCAATCTTCCGACTAAGAAAGAGCCTTGTCTTTTAATTTTTATTTTCATACAACCACCTAAAATATATTTTCTGTAAAACCATTATCTTTTAACCATTGTCTTGAAATTTCTTTTTCTTCTGCTGTAATTTCATTTGCGTATAATCTAGCTTTATGAAGTCCTGCTAATAAAGATATCTCTGTACTTGGTAATGGTATTCCATATTTAAAACAATATTTCTTAGCTTCTTCTAAATCTAAACTTTTCAATACTTTCTTTCTATCTTTTAAAAATTTTTTCATATATGACATCTTTTACACTCTCCATTTTAAAATCAGAAAAGTTTTGTTTTGGTTTCCTCTTTTTTGACTAAGGACAAATTTTTGTGCATCTTCAAAATTATCTTTTATAGTTACAACCTTCTTTGCCAATCTTTTTACGATTATATATTTAAAGGTCATCTTCATCTCCTTCAAAAACAATTTTTATTCTTTCTTTAAATTCTTTCCAATCCCAAAATTTAAAGTTTCCAACAACATCTCCCATAAGAGTATCTTCTAATTTAAAACAATAACATCCATCTTCCTTTTTCAAATTTACATATTCAATTCCTGAAATGAAGGCAGAGAGGATAAATCCATCATCAATAGCAGGTTTATAAATTTCTATTTTTTTATAATCAAAATCTACTAATTTAATATTTATGGTCTTAAGAAATTTTTCTCTTTCTTCTTTAAAATTCATGTTTTTAAAACTCCTTTATGTCTGATATAATAAAGGTGCTTACAGGCTATCAATCTATAAGCACCTTGAGATAGTAGCTATTGCCAGTAGTTGCTATCTCTTATTTAATTTTTCTGACAATTCTTTTCCAGTTTTAAATTTTATGTATTTCTTAGGAGCGCATTTTATTTTTTCTCCAGTTTTTGGATTGAAATAATTTTTTCTTTTAGTTTCTTTAATTTCAAAAATTCCAAGTCCTCTAAAAACTAAAGTTTTTTCTTGTACAAGAGCTTCTTTCATAGTTTCAACAAAAACATTAGTTTGTCTTCTAGCCTCTTGTGCATTTTTAAAGTTACCATTTTTCATTAAAAGTTCAGCAAATTCATACTTTGTCATTTTCTTCTTTCTCCTTTTATTTTAGATTTTTTATTGTTGGTCGTTAAATAAACCTACTATTTCATCAACTGTACTTGTATTTTCTTGATTGACTTCTGCTGTATTTTCTTCTTTTAAGATTTCTCCTGTACTTTCATCAATCACTTCTGCATCTTCAAAGACATTCATTTCAGTAGTTTCAGCTTGTACAACTTCTTTAGTTTCTTTATTAATTTCAAAAGTTCCATTGTCTTTTCTTAAGTTCTCTATCATTTCAACTGAGATTGGCAACCATTTTAACATTTTCTTAGTAACTGTTTTCATTGCCATTTCTTCATAATTTTTTACCCAAATATCATTTTTAAATTTACCTTTTCTGTATTTTTCTTCATGTGCTTTTACTTCCTCAGATGTCATATATTCAAAGGCTCTTGTTCCATCTTTAAGGATTGCTACAGAATAGAATCCAACAATAAGACCTCTGCCTTGAGGATTATTAAAAGCAGGTTTATGTGTCAACTTTCTTTCCAATCCATACTCAATAGTAAATTCATCATTTGAATATACAGGGTAAGCATATATATCACTTAATTGTCCTGTTCTTCTAAGTAGTTCAATCATACCTTTGTATCCAAGCTGTAACTGACATTCTGTAGTTCCAAGTTTTGTGTTTTTAAAAGGTATTAAATAGCATTGTCCTAAGACACCTGGCTCAAGTCCAAGTTGTGCAACTGTCATTAAACTTCCTAATAAACTTGGCACTGAACATTCAGCAAGTTTTGGATTTTGTCTTACACAAGTAATTGCTATTCTTGTAAATCTTTCGCTACTTAAATGTTTTGGAAGAGCTGCTGCAAATTGTTCTTTCCCTGCTTCTATTACATCAAAGATTGTTCTTTTTTTCTCTGCTACTTGTCCGCCTACTTTTGCAGATAGGCTGTTTTTTGCTGTTTTAGTTTCTGACATTTTCATATCCTCCTTTTACTATTTCTTTTTTCTTCATTACTCCAATTTTTAAACAATTCATAACTTCTTCAGAAAGTTCTTCACTTGTCCCAAGTTGATTTAAAAAACTTTTAATTAATATTTTTTCTATTTCATGAGCTTCTTCTTCTGTAAGGTTTATATCTGTATCTATTCCTGTAAGAACACCAGTTTTATCAAATTTAAGTTCAACATTGCATTTTAATGTAAGTTCATTTATCATCATTTCTTTTTAATCCTCCTTGAAATATTCTTTTCTCCATTTTTTTATCTGTCTATCAATTTTTCTTATAATATGTTCTTTATCATCTCCGAGGAAAGTTACCTCGCATTTTTCATATTTAAAAGGATTTTGAACTGTGCAGCACATTAAACCTTTTTTAAGGTTTACATCATGAAATGTAAGTTCAAGTTCAAATTTTCCGAATATATGTTTTATTGTTTCCAATTATTCCTCCTTTTCTCTTTCTTTTCTTGCTTTTTCAAGCCACATTTTTAAAAGTTCTGTATTTCTTTTTTCTATTTCTAA
Source organism: Fusobacterium perfoetens (assembly GCF_021531595.1). NCBI lineage: Bacteria > Fusobacteriati > Fusobacteriota > Fusobacteriia > Fusobacteriales > Fusobacteriaceae > Fusobacterium > Fusobacterium perfoetens. The sequence goes on along the minus strand of NZ_JADYUD010000004.1, from coordinate 158,465 downwards.
TTCCTCTTTCAATTCTTTAAGAATTAACCATACAAGAGCTATTATTGTAACCACAACAACTACAGCACCTAATATTACTAAAAATTCCATTAGCTCACCTTTAAAAATTTAGTCTCTTTTACAGTTGTGTAATGGCTTTCAATTTCTTTATACTGTTCCATAAATTCTGTATTTTCTTTTTCCATTAATTTTTTGTCAACAGATTTTCTATTCTGAGATACTATTGTGAACTTGAAATCTCCTGCTGTAGCTTTTTTACAGTCATTCTCATTCATTTCTTTTAGAATTTCTTGTTCTATTAATTTCTTTTTCTTTTCAAGGCTTTCAATTTCATTTTTAAGGCTCTTGTACTCATCAGCCTTGTCCTTTATAGTCTCAATCTCTACAACATCATCAGAGGCTGAATCAGACTGTTCCAGAAGATATTTTGAATATGATTCTGTTCCATCAGGCATAGGAGGGATTTCTTTTAATATATTTTCCTCCCAAAATTCTTTGCATTTCTCTTGTATAAGTTTTATATCTTCCTCACTTCTCTCTATGTAAAATTCTTTATAATTGTTCCCACCTATTAAGCAAGCTATATAAGCATAATTTAAACCAGTTACACCTAAATAATGTTGTACTTGTGCAAAGTAAGAATCAGGAATTGTCTCTCCTTTCCACTCTTTTCCAGCAAAGGCATTGGCTGTCTTAATCTCTACAACTCCCCAGCCTTTCTCCAAGTCATAACACATTCCATCAACATTAGCTACTAAGCAGCCTTTTTTCATAGTAAAAGGTACTTCATAACAGAAAAAATCGTCATGTAATCTTTGAAACTCTTTAAATACTACAGGCTCTAAATTATGTCCCCAGTGAGTGTATTTGTTTCCTTTAAAGTCTGAACCTTGTGTTTTATCTGTGTAAACATCAATAGCTGATTTATAAGGATTTACTCCAATAACTGCTCCTGCATCACTTCCACCTATTCCGTTTCCTCTTATGTCTTCCCATTCTTCTGTATCCTCATAATGTATAATTTCTACATCATCAGGAATGATTTTTTTTAATTGTTCCTCATCCATCTCTCTGATTTTAGCTTCTGCAGTTTTTATGAACTGCTCAAGCTCTTCCTTTCTCATTCTCCAAAATCCTGTAAGTCCAAGTTCTTTAGCTTTTTCTCTTAACTCTTTTAAAGTCATATTTTTCATCTCCTATTTTAGTTTTGATAAATCCCATAAGATGAGTTATGGAATCTAAAAAACTAAAATTATTTTTTTCTCTTATGTCTTATAAATGTAATATCTTTATAATCATCAAATCTTATTACTCTATCTCTCATAAACTTTTCAATGTCCCAAGTTGAAAAGCCATGAGCTCTTAATTCTATTTCTGCAAGAGATAATGAACAATGACGGCAAATAAACTTTTTTAGAAGTTTGTTTTTAAGTTCTGCTCTTTCTATTTTCTCTTCATTACTCATTCCCATTTTCTTCCTCCTCATCTGGTTCTTTACATTCTTGGAATAGCCCATACATCAAATATCCGAATAAAACAATCTGCGACATACATAAAATCCATTCAACCATTTTAAAGCCTCCTAAAATTCCGTTTTAATCGGAAATATTTTTTAAAATTTTTTTATTTCTCTAACTTGCCTTCATTCTATCCGATTAAATCGGAAATGTCAAGAAAAAATTTTATTTTTTTTATAAAATAAAGTATAATTCAATTATAGATATACGAAAAAAACGGATATAATATAAGAGAAAGGAGCGACAAATGGAGAAATTATCAATCGTTCTTAAACAATTAAGAGAAAGCAGAAATATGACCTTAGAAGAACTGGCTAAAAAATCAGGTGTTGGAAGAGGGACTATCGGAGATATAGAAACAGGGAAAAATAAAAGTACTGTGAAAACATTAGGGAAATTAGCGACGGCTTTAAAATTAACTAATGAAGAAAAAAATAAACTTGATTCTGCTTTTTTAGGAAGAAATATAACAGAAATAGATTCAAGAATACTAGAACTTAACAAAAGAGAATTGTCACAATATGAGAAAACTATGGAAGAGGCAAGCTTATTTTTTAATGATGAAACTGTATCGGAAGAAGATAAACAAAAAATGGTATTAGCTATCAGCAAGTTATTTTTTGAATCTAAAGAAATGAATAAAGATAAATACAGAAAGAATAAAGATAAATAGAGGTGTCTATGCTGAATATTCCATTAAGAGTCAAAAATCTTATAAGAAAATATGGGACGAAAAATCCGTATAAACTTTGTAAACTCTTAAATATTCATGTTAGATATATGGATTTAGGTAATGTTAAGGGAGTTTATAAAAAGATAGTTACAAATAAATTTATAATTATTGATGGGAAACTTTCAGAAATTATGCAACTTGTTGTATTGTGTCACGAGCTGGCACATGCAGTTTTACACAACACGAAAGAAATACAATCTTTTAAAGATTATGACTTATTCCCAAAAGTAAGTAACAATATAGAACTTGAGGCAAATAAGTTCGCTGCAGAACTTTTATTTGATGAAAACAATGAAATTCATGGGTATTTTTTAGATGATGAAGATATGAAAATATTAGAGAATTTAAGAAATTTAAAAAAATAGGTGATGTATAGATGGATATTTTTTCTAATGAAATGTATTTTTTATTTAGTGTTCCTTTTATTACTACTTTTTTGATAAAAACTATAGAAATCATAAAAAAGTCTTACATAGAGGATATGCCTAAACAAATTTTTACAGTAGGAGCATATGCCGTTTTAATTTATTTTTTTTCTTATGTACCTACAGGTATTTTACTCATGATGGTAGAATTTTTAGGCGATTTCGTGCCGTTTGAGGTGTATTACTTTTTTATATCTAATGAGGATTTTGCAACCCTTATTTGGACTATGAGTTTTAGTGTTTTGTTCTCTATTTTATATTTTCAAAAAATAAATTTAGTTTCTTGCTATAGAGTGAGATATGATGGGTTAACAGACTATGAAAGAAATTTTTATAATAGAATCCTAAAAAAAAGAACTGTTTTTTATAATAATCTATACTCTAGTAAAAGCGAAAAAGAAAGAAAGTATTATGTTAAGCAATGGATTATGGACCGCAGAGAAAAAAACGATATTTATATGTATGAAGATGGCGATGTATCTCTTAAATATGGATATTTTCATGAAAAAATGAGTATTAATTATAAAATAAATCCTTATAACAAAACTGGTTATTAACGACCAGTTTTTTTTATTTGACATTTCCGACTAAAACGGATAGAATATAATAAATCAAAGGAGAACAAGATGGATAAAAAATATATAGAAAAAGAAATTTCAAAAAAATTATACGCTAAAATAACTAAAGAAATTTCTAAGAAAAATTTAAGATACAGAGAAATAGCAGAAAAGATAGGAACTTCAAATCAAAATTTTTCTGACCAAATGAAAAATCTAAGAAACGGTAAATATATAACAATTAGATTTTTAATAAAGATACAAGAATTTTTAGATATAGACTTAATATTTTTTTGCGTATAATTTCCGCTCAAAACGGAAAATGAAATATAAGGAGTTGAAAATATATGTCTGAATATCAGAAATGGATACAACAAGGAAAAAATTTTAGATTTAAAGGCTTTGGATATGGAAAATTTGCAACAGGCATTCCTTGCTCTTATCAGTTCAGAGGGCAAATTAAAAGAAAATAGGAGCAAATGATGGAGAAATATAGTACAAAAGAATTACACGATGAATTAATAAAAAGGGGTGGAGTTGATACTTACTTCATAGAGCCTTATAAAAAAATAGAGCTAGTCCTAGAAGATGAAACAATTCAAATAAAAGGACCAGCTACAATTTTTGTTGTTATAGATTAATCTAAACAATCATAAGGATATAATTCTTCATGACATTTAATTAATCTATGAAAACATTTCCCGTGAGAATTTTCAAACATTGGATTTGTTTTGGCTTCAATGATTGTTTGATAAACTTCCTCTGGAACATGGTAGTATATATATCTTTTCCCTGTTCTTACAATTCCACTTTTAAGAGTGTGGTCTTGGAATTTAACAATCATTGTTTGTTTTTCAGTGTCATACTCAATATTTTGTAATTGAGATGAATCAAGATTAAGTTTTCTTAATACCATAGTTTTAAACCTCCTTTCTTTATGTAGTTATTTCGCAAATATATTATATAACAAAGGAGTTTAAAAATAAATATTATGGTAATGGCGACCAGAAACAGCCAAAAGTGAACCTATATAATTTTTCCACCTGTGGTGTTTAAAAGCACCACACATATGGGAGTTCCGTAAAGGCGGCAAGTAGGTTCTAAGCCTACAACTCCCAAACATGATATAGACTATATTACACCTCTTAACAATGTGGAACATGATGTAGTCGCAAATAATTTTTAGTTACCGTCTCTAAGAAAAAGACGGAAAGTAATCCATAATTGAGATAAGGTGGCATTCCTTCCTATGCCACTCTTATGGGAATGCTGTAAGGGACAGTATCAGGTTCAAGCCCTGACATTCTCTATTTCTTTTTTTTGGGATACCTCCTTATATTGCACTTGTTTAAAGGCTTCAAGTTAAAAAAAAGCCTTACATATGGAGATGCAGAGAGGCTGGAAATTGGGTTCAAGTCCCAACATCTCCACCGAAGATTCCATTTTATTTAATTTTACTTTTATCGCCTGTAGTAATTACCTGCAAAACAGTTTTCGGGATTTCTGTAAAAAATCCCACCTAACACTTTTAAAAGTATAGGCATTTACACAAGAAAGAGGAATTGTAAACTAATAGTTGACAGTTGACCTAACCGTTACCTAACACCACCTAACACTTTTTGTTTTATATGTGCCTCTGTGGGATAGAGCCAAACTTCTCTACTCTCACGGGGGTATATATAAAATAAAAATAAAGATAACAGAGAGAAGTTTGGCGACACTCTCTGTAAAAAGGAGAGGATATATATGGCTAAAAAATATGTATGGCTAAAACTTAAAAAAGATTTTTTCCAACAAAGAGCTATTAAAAAATTAAGAAAAATAGCAGGTGGAGATACATACACAATAATATATTTAAAATTACAATTACTTTCACTTGATGATGAAGGAAAACTTTTCTATGAAGGTGTAGAAGAGAATTTCGCAGAAGAAATGGCCCTAGCACTTGATGAAGATCCTGAAAATGTGAAAGTTGTTTTGATGTTCTTAGAAAAAAATGGACTTCTTGAAACTGTAACAGAAAACGAATTTGTCCTACCTGAAACAGTTGACTGTATAGGCTCTGAAACTGCTGCAGCTGAAAGAATGAGAAAAATGAGAAATACTAAAGCAGTGGAAAAAATAGAAGTTAAAGAAAAAAAGCGTAACATTGTTACACCTATGTTACAAGATGTTACAGAGGAGTTACAGGAAGTTACAAACTGTTACACAGAGAAAGAGAAAGAGAAAGAGAAAGATACTACTACTAAGATAGATATACTAGATAAGAAAGAGTCAGAGCAACAAGAAGAAAATAGTAGTAGTTCTTTTAGTTTGATTAAAAACATGTTAGAACAACATGGTATTTCTAACAATACAAAATTAAATATTATGGTATTAGTTAGAGATGAGAATATCACACCTGAGAGAGTATCGGAAGTTCTTAAAGCTGCACAAGTAAAACACTGGCAAGAGGGAGCAATATATACAGCTTTACGGGATAAGTGGGCTATAAATCTTGATACAGAACAGCAAGAAAAGCAAAAGCAGAGAGAAAGGTCTGCTAAAATAGATGAGCAGAATAAAGAGTTTTCTCAGGCATTCCAAGCTGTTAAAGACAAGGTTAATGCAGAGAGACAGGAAAAAGAAGAACTTCTGAATTACTTTAATTCTCTAAGCAAAGAAACACAGACAGAAATTAATAACATCGCATTACAGAGAGCAAAGGAAAAATATCCGCCTGTTGTGTATGTTTCTATGTTTAAAACTCTTGTTATTTATGAAGTTATAAGAGAATATAAAGCAGAAAAGGAGAGTTAAAAAACATGAATATTTACATAAAGGGGAATGTTCCAAGCTCTAAAAACAGCAAGCAATGGACAGGAAAAATGCTTATAAATTCCAAAACTGTAAGGAATTATATAAATAACTTTGGTTTTCAATGGTATTCTTTGGAAAACATAAAAGCATTTAAAAGCATGATAAAAGGCAAAGACAAGCCTTATAAAATCGGCTTTTACTTCATCAGGGATACTGCAAGAAAATTTGATTACATAAATGCAGCACAACTGCCATGTGATTTAATGGTTAAGGCTGGAATGATTGATGATGATAACTGTAATGAGATTATACCTGTCTTTCTGGGGTATGAAGTAGACAAGGAGAAAGCAGGGGTTAAGATCTCTGTTTTAGATTAAATTTTGGAGGAATTAAAAATGGTATGGGGAGGAGTTTTAGCAGGTCTTATTATTGGTCTATCTCTTGGGGTAGTAATAACTTGTATTATTGTGTTCGATAGGGTAATAGAAGACATGGAGAGCGGAGACAGAGGATATGATAATATTTAAATGTGAAAAATGCGGAACTTTTCTTGGAGAAATTAAAGATAAAAATCATATGAGGTTTAAAGCAAAAAAAGGAATTTACTTAGAAGAAGATAAAATAATTTTAAAATGTAAATGTGGAGAAAAAACAGAATTTGATATAAAAGAGTATTTAAAAGACAGTTGAAAATATTTGTATTTATGCTATAATTTGATTATAGAAAATTTAATATTTAACGGTCTAGTAATATCAGCGGACTATAAGTAATTATCTGAATTATTTCAGGTTTTTATTTATGGTCCGCTTTTTTTATAAGTTTTTCAGGAGGTGTGACAGATGACGTGAGTTCAAAAGATAAAATAATTGCTTATTTAAAACTTGGGAAAAGTAATAAAGAAATTGCTGAACTTTGTAGTGTATCTGTCAGAACTGTAGAACGACATAAAAAGTCATTAGCGACAAACGACAGCGACACAAAAAACGACAAACGACAAAACGACAGAGTGAAAAGAGAACAGGCTAAAATTCTAGTCGAAGAGGGGCATACATTAAAAGAGGCAGCAGCACTAAGTGGCACTAGTATTGACACCTTAAAAAAGATTAGTTCTAAAGAAAATCTTCAACAATCACAGCTTGAATATTTAAAGAAATTCAGAGAGGAACAAAGAGAGAGAATAAAAGCTAATAAATTGAAAAGGCTTTCTCTTAATGAAGAGGCTCTGTACTCTATTGAGGAAGAAATAAATTCTGGTGATGTAGGAAAAGCCACATTTGAGAAAATAAAACTTTCTGAAGAAATAGAACAGTTAATATTTGAGAAAAACAGAATAGAAAGATTAGAGAGATTAGAAATTGATAGGAAAAAATTAAAAGAAAATGATGATGAGAATGATGATAAAGTCATAGGAATATTAGAAAAGATAGGTGAGGCATTGAATGATTGAAGATGTTTTTACTGATAAACAAATAAAAGCATTAAAAAATAATGCTCGTATACTTGTCTTGCACGGAGCTAAAAGAACAGGAAAAACTTATGTCTTAATTGTCAAATTCTTAATGTTAGTCGCTAAATTCAGAAATAAAGGATACAAGTTTATAATCGGTGGCGCTACTTCATCAACAATAAGAGCAAATATCTTAGATGATATGGAAAAAATTATAGAAAAGGAGATAAAACTTGATGTTTACAAATCCTTTGAACTTTTTGGAAATAAGATATTAGTAAGAGCAGGAGCAAATTCTGATAGTTGGAAAACTGTAAGAGGTTTTACTGCATATGGCTGCTTATTGAATGAGGGAACAGCATTAAATAAAATATTTGTCCAAGAATGTATTTCAAGATGTTCTGGAGAAGGAGCAAGAATTTTTATAGACACCAATCCAGATAATCCATTTCACTACATAAAAACAGATTATATTGATAAATCTGGAGAATTATTAGAAAGTGGGCAGCCTAATATTCAAGAAATTCAATTTCAATTAGATGATAACAGTTTTCTAGATCCTATATATGTGGAAAGTATAAAGAAGGCTACTCCAAGCGGATTATTCTACGACAGAGATATTCTTGGACAATGGGTAAACTCTGAGGGTGTTGTGTATAAGGATTTCGACCAGAAAGCGATGGTCAAATCAGAAATACCTAAATGTTCTTTTTATATGGCTGGTGTTGACTGGGGATATGAACACTATGGAACTATATATGTTATAGGAATAACAGCCAATGGTGAATATTGGTTAGTAGAAGAAATAGTTGCACAACATCAAGAGATAGATTTCTGGGTAAATAAAGCAAAAGAAATTATAAATAAATATGGAAATATTCCTTTTTACTGTGATTCTGCAAGACCAGAACATGTTGCAAGATTTTTACGTGAAGGATTTAGAACACATAATGCTGATAAATCTATTTTATCTGGAATTGAAGTTGTAGCTAAGCTGATGAAACAGAAAAAGTTTTATGTTTCTGATAAATGTAAGCATTATTTAAAAGAAGTTTATAACTATGTCTGGGATGAAAAAACAGGAATGCCTGTAAAAGCTAATGATGATGGGCAAGATGCTGTAAGATATGCAATTTATACTTATTCATTATCTAAGCAGACAACAGATTACTATAAGAAATTAAAAGGAGTGAACTATCTTGATAAAAGAGCTTGGTAAAGAAGAAATTGAGATTGTAGAAAACTATATTTGTCTTACAAGAGATGAATATCCTTTTTATTTTTTAGGAGATAAACAGTTTTATTCTGACAGAGGATTTCTTATAAATAATAGCTATTATGTAAATTTACAGTATGTAGAGGAGTTTAACTTCTTAGGGGTATGCAAACTTAGAGATAGAGAAAGTCTTGTTGATATAATAAAACTTTTTAAACAGTTAATCTCAGAATATAAAACAATTGATACATGGGTATTTAAAAGTAATAAGCCTATAATCAAATTACTAACTGTAACTCGTAATTATTTTAGAAAATATGGAATATTAAGTGAAATTATAGAAGACGAAGAAGTTTTAATATATAGATTCAAGGAGGTGTAACAATGGGAGGATTTGTAAATAAAATAACAGGAAAAGATCAGAAAAAAGAAGCTGAGAGAGCCAGAAGAGAGGCAGAGGAAAGACTTAGACAACAAGAAGAAACAAGAAAAAGAGAAGAAGAATTTGCAAAGCAAGTTAAACAGGATACAGAGGGACTAAATCAAGCCAGTCAAATCCAAGAAGAAAAAAATAAGCCTGTAACAAATGTTGATTTTTCACAATCTACTAAAGTTATTGATGATGACGAAGAAGACAAATTAAAAAAAGCTTTTAGAACGGGGCTGAGAAAATAATGAATACAGAAAAATTAAGACAATTATTTACACTTGCCAAAGATTATAAAGATGATATTAAGACTTTATATAATAAAACCTATGAATTAACAGATCCGCTTTTTAAAATTTCAGACAGTGGAAAAAGAGAAAAACATGAAAAAAGAAAGATAGATTCAACAATATTAACTTCTATGAGATTTCTAAATAATTTTATAATGTCTTCTCTTTTCTCAAGAAACGGGACATGGGGAGTATTAGAAATAAATCCTCTGGCATATGCTAGTAAATATGATGTAGATAAGGAATCATCAGAACAAGCTATCAGTGAATCAAATAAATCAATGCAGAGAAATAGTGAAACTGTTTGTAAATATATAAATAATTCAAATATGTATGTAGAAACTGCAAAAGCTATGAGAGATTGTGAAAATGTAGGTACAGGAATAAGAAAAACTGTTTTATTAAAATCAGCGACAAAGCCATTCACATATGAATATATTTCTCCGGATAACTTTTATACATTGGAAGATAGTTTTGGAAAGCCTACATTAACATTTAAAGTATATCCAGAAAAAACACTTGAACAGTTAAAGGATATGTTTGGATATATGAATGGATTTAATATACCAGAACTTACAGATGAAGAAGATATTTCTGAAAAGAGAAATATTCTTGAAACTGTAATACCAGAGTTTGATGAGGAAAAATCAGAAACAGTGTATCACCACATTATATCTGATGAAAAATATGATGAAATTTATGCAGAAGAATTTTTAAATTTCCATCCATTCCGTGTTTTTAGATGGAGTATTATAAACTCTAATCCATGGGGACTTGGAATAGGAGCAGAAAATGTAGAACTGTTTGAAGATTTGGAAGAATACAAAAACCTAAGAAAAGACCATTCTAAAGTTATTGTCACTCCACCTGTAGGATTTAGAGGAAATCTTGACTTAATGTATAAAGTAGATTTAAGCCCCGGAGCAGTAAATCCTTTAGGGTATGGGAACAGCCCAGATGACAATATGGGAATAGAACCTATAGGTTTGGGAACTAATCTTATACCTGTTGACCAAGATATTCAAGACTGCAGGCAAAGGATAAGAGAAGTTTTCATGGCACAGCCTCTTGGAGATGTTGGAGATACTAAAAATAGAAGTGCTACTGAAATGAGTTTACGGCATGAAATGTTCCGGAAAGAATTTTCGGGAACTTATGAGCTATTAAATACAGAATTATTATCAGTAACTTTTATGGATGCCTATTTAATATTAGTTGAAAGAGGAATCATATCCATAAAAGATGAAGATTTAGATGTAAGCCAGATAACATATGTAAATGAACTTACTAAGTCAGCCGGATATGAAGAAGTAATGAATACTGTAAATTGGTATTCTTTAAATGCTAGACTTGTAGGAGAAGAATTAAAGAAAAATCTTTTAAATATTCCAGAGTTCACAAGATGGAGTGCTGAAAAAATGCTTGTTAATCTTAGTGTGGTACCTGAAAAAGAAACTATTAATCAAGGCATAACACAAGCAGAGCAAATTCAGAAAATGCAAGCATTAGGAAATATAAATAATGAGGCTCTAAATCCTCAAATTGAGCAATTAATAGGAGGATAGAATGTTAGAACGACAGACACCAGAATATGAAAAATTATTAATCAAGTTCGCTGCAGATAAAGACATATTTGAGTTAATAGAGAGATGTATTTTAGCAGATTATGCTGATAGAGAAAAAGAGTTCATATTAAAAAAGAAATATCCTGAAAGAAGGGATCTCATAATGAAACTTAAAACAGATTTAGCATTTACCAGAAATAAAATGATTAAAAAGGGAGGTGAATAATTATGGCAGAAGAGATAACAGAAATTATTGAAGAAACTACAGAAACGAATGAACAGATTGATGATACTGTTGTAGATAATGAACTTGAAGAAGTACCGGAAGAAAATTCTGAGGAACATCAAGAGGAAGAACAACAGGAAGAAAATCAAGAATTCAATCCTGATGAATTAGATTTAGAAACTGATGACCTTTATAAAATAGGTGGCTTTGATTTAACAAAATATAAAGATAGAATTGATTTAACAAACGAGACTATCAGAAATAATTTTGAAAATTTAGCTGAAAAACTTTCTGGAAAAGGCTTTAACCAAGAGCAGATTGAATTTTTATTAGATGAGGAATTTGGAAATCTAACTAAGGAAGAAGAGAGAACTAAGAAAGATATTGAAAAAGAGTTATCAGAAATCTTAACCGTACAGGAAAAGAAAAATTATAAGGCTATCGGTGGTTATGTTAAAGATTTAATTAAAGATGACCCTAAAATGCAGTCAGCTTATAAAGAAATAATGGGAAATCCTTATATAGTTAAATTACTAAATAAGGCTTATACACACTCTTTATCTGGAAAAAATGTTAATAGTTTTAAGGAACAAAGAGAAACCTTACCAATAGCAAGTTTAACACTAGAACAAGCACAAGACAAATTGCTTGAGGCATTAACTTATGGAAAAGCTGATAAGGAATTCATCAAAAATTTAAGAGCAGAAACACAAGATAAAGCGGGATTGGATATTATTTTAAAAGCTATCAATAAATAGGAGGAATAAAAATGGCAACTATAAACAAAGGACAATTATTTAGAACAGCAGTTTTAGCTTATATGTCAGAAATAACAGAATCACCTTTAAAAAAATTCTGTGAAAAGCAAGTAGCAGAAGGTGGAGAAAGTGTTACATTTAACAGAATTAAACCATCAAAAGCACAAGATGGAGTGGCATCAATGTATAATGCAGACCCAACAGATGCTGGAGACATGGTGGCTATTAAAGTTAGTATAGGAGAAATATCCGCACAAAATAAAGTATCTTATGCAGATATGAAAAAAACTAAGATAGATGTAAAAAATACATATGTAAGAAGTTTAGGAAATGCTACACAATTAAAAGAAGTTGGAAAAATTATAGCTAAAATGGCAGCACTATCTCCAAAGGCAACACCTACACCATATGGAACTCAATGTAAAGGAGTTCAAGTTGCTGGATATTCTGAAAAAGCTGATGTTAAAAAAGTAATAACTGAAATCAGAAAGGCATTAGCACTAGCTAAAAAAACACCAGATGGACATTCTGGATTAGCTTTAGTTATTTCTTCTGATGACTGGGCAACATTATCTACATCAGATTATGTATTAAGTGCTGATTACGGAGCCGTATTCGGTGGAGGAACTAACGGAGAACCAACTACATTCTATAGAGCAGAGGTTTGTATAGTTGATGGAGATACTAATATTGGTGGAGAAAATCATACAATGTATTTAATGCCATCAAACTCTGTATGTTTTGCTGAATGGGAAGGTTCTATGAGAGTAGATGCAGAATTCCATCCAACAGATGCTATGAGATGGCACTTACAAACATATAAATCTGTAGGAGCAGAAGTAGCAGAGGCTCATGTTATTACAAAGATTTCAACAGCTGTTGTATCTTAAATAGAGATAAATTAAAGAGGATTGAGGTTTTACCTCTTTCCTCTATTTTTTATAGGAGGAATAAATGGCAAACGAAGATTATAAAAATGGGAAACTTGTAGAAATAGTAAGAGAGTTCAATCACAAACAAGGAACAACCAAATATGAAATAAATGGGATTACACAATCTATTGCTGTTCCTTTTTGGAGAGAGGAAGAGGGGAAATTCAAGGTTATTCCTAAAGGAAGTTATAAATTCATAAATGAATCTGGAAATAATTATCTTGAAATTACTGATGAGACAATTCTGCAGCAAGTATCACAATTTCAGATAGTCTATATCTATTCGCAAATTTCTTCAACATATTTTGAAGATTTCCCAGAAATAAGTGTTCTAACTACAAAGTACAATGAACTTGTAGAAGATACTACAAAACTATTTAATTATTTAAAGTCTACAGGAATGATAGCTGATACATTACAAATGACTAAAGTTTTATCTCAATTAGAACCTTTAACTACTTGGTATATGGATGAGCAAGGAGAAATAAGAGCATTACCAATTAGTGATTTATATGTGAAATTCCAACAGATGATTGATACTTTATATAAAGAAATAAAAGCTCTACTTATGATAGACTACAATGATATGTCTAATAAGCTAAGTCAACAAACAACAGCATCTTTAAAACAACTTGCTGACAAAACGGTTGAATTAAAGAATGACCTACAAGCTTTTGCTGATGGATTAGAAAGAGAGAAGAAGGCATTGATTGATGATTATGTAGAAAAGACTTCTAAGAAAACTATTGATACATATGTTGAAAATACTACTAAACCATCTATTAATAATTATATTGAGGTTACAACTAAACCAAGTATAAAAAGTTATGTTGATACAGTGAGCAAACCTGAAATTGATAAATATATTGCAGGGACAAGCAAACCAAGTATAGATGATTATGTGAAAACTGTCAGTAAGCCTGATATTGATAGTCATGTAAGTAGTAAAAAAACAGAGATAACAACTCATACAGGTAATGAGATAAAAAGAGTTACAGCAGAAGGAGAAAAACAACTTGAAATCATAGTTGGAGCTGGTGGTGGACTTGCTACAAGAGTTGATGATTTAGAAAGTGATAATGCTACTAATAAACAAAATATAACTGTTTTAGAAAGCAACAAATTAAATAAAGGCACAGTATCTCCTGAATATGATACAGCAAAGAAAATAGAAGATAAGATAGTAAACTTAAAAAGTGACAAATTAAGCAAGGGTAATGTTACAACAAGCAATGACACTGCTGAAAAGATTGAAAAAAACTTAAATGATTTAACTAAAAAAAATGAAGAGTTTTTTATATTTTCATCAAATTACAAAGGAGAATACAACGAAAGCACTTCTTACAATATAGGAGATGTAGTAATGGTTAAAGGGCATGAACCTTGCTATGTATTTGAAACAATAAATCCTGAAATGTCTGACCCTCGTTCTATAATGATGTTTAAGAAAGTATACAGAATAGAAGACAAAATGTACTACACAAAACAAAAGGACGGCTGGGAGATTATATTCCCTAAAGAAGAAGGAGTATCTTTTTACACTATTCCACAAAAAGGAACTGAACAACAGTATTTCAGTACAGTAGATAATTATTTCCCTTACTCTAAGATTGGAAGAGTTCTTCTTAAAAACGGAGTAGAACAGTATGAATGTGATTTTAATGACAGTACTAAGAAAAAAGGTGGTGGAACTGCTAACCTTACAGGAACAGATGGAGATGTAATGGTAAGAATACCTAAGTTTTATTCTGAGGTTAAATATGTGCCACAAGGAATAAGATACAGGATATTCTCTTATGAAAATCCTACTAAGAAAATAGCTTTAGGAATTAAGCCACATCCTTATTTCTTAAAACCTGATGGGAAAACTTATTATGATGTAAGATACCAAGGGGCATATAAAGCAAGTTTAAAAGATGGTGTACTTCGTTCTATAAGTGGAGTATCTCCTCTTGTAAGTAAAACTATGGCTAACTTTATAGACTATGCACAACAAGGAAGAACTAATGATTATTCAATAGGTAACTTCGTTTGGAAGTCAGTTCAATTCATGTTATACATAGTTGAGTTTGGAAATCTTAACTCACAAGAGTTATTCGGACAAGGTAGAAGCAATACTTCATCACTTAGTGCTACTGGAACTACTAATACTTTAGGTAATAGAAGTGGAAGAATATCTGCAGATGATGCAAATGGTAATGCATCTTACAGAGGGCTTGAAGATTTTATAGGAAATATATGGGAATTTGATGCAGGATTCTTTGCAACAAATGATGGATATTATATAACTAACAATCCAGCATACTATCTTAATAAAGCAAATATGACACACTATAATGTAAATTTAACAGTAGATAAAGGAGATAACTTTATAAGTGAAATAGAAAGAATTGAAGGAGCAGAATATCTTGTACTTCCAAAAACTCTTAAAGGAAGTGCAACAACATATTATTGCGACCAGTTGTGGAGTCATAATCCAGGGCAAGAAAATATATCGCTTTCCGGTGGGAGTTGGGACGATGGCTCTCGCTGCGGTGTGCTGTGCTTGGGTTGGCATCTTGTTGCGTCCTATGCGAATGCGCATTTTGGCGCTCGCTTGTCTTATGCTCGCAAATAGCGAAAGCTCAGGCGAGCGAGCATAAAAAAATATAGGTCATGTGGTTGAGCAACATACAAATACACACACTTTCCAGTGGGAATTGGGACAATGGCTCTCGCTGCGGTGTGCTGTGCTTGGCTTGGAGTCATGTTGCGTCCAATGCGAATGCGAATATTGGCACTCACTTTAAAGTCTTATAAATAAAAAATAAAAATAAAATAATTGACACTGACCTTGCCTCTTGGCAAAACATAACGAAATAAAAATGTATTAGTAATTAGAAATGAAAATTCATAAAGCATAAGACATTTAAGAAAGGAAAAAATGAAAAGATTAGGAAATGTGTATGATAGAATTATATCTTATGAAAATCTATTAGAAGCGCACAGAAAGGCGAAAAGAGAAAAAGCAAGTTATACAGAAGTTAAAATGATTAATGAAAATCCTGAATATTATCTTAAAAATCTGCGCTTCATACTAGCTAATGAATTTTATTATGTAAATTCAAGTGATTACAAAGTAAAGTTAAAAGAAGATAAAGGAAAACTAAGAGAGATATTTATTCTTCCGTACTATCCACACAGAATTGTGCAGTGGGCTATAATGCTTCAGATACAAGACAGATTTTTAAAATCATTTATATATGATACCTATGCAAGTATAGAAAAAAGAGGACTTCATTTTGGGGTAAAAAGAATCAAAAAAGCTTTATGGAAAGATAAAGCAGGAACTGAATATTGTTTAAAAATGGATATGAAAAAATACTATCCAAGTATAGACAATGAAATTCTTTTTAAAATTGTGAAAACCAAAATAAAAGACAAGAAGTTATTAAGACTTCTTAATATAATAATCTTTAGCCTAGGAACAAAAGGGCAACCAATAGGGAGCTTATGGTCGCAGTGGGCAGGAAATTTATACCTTTCTGTTTTAGACCATTATGTCAAAGAAGAATTAAAAATAAGATATTATTACAGATTTTGTGATGATGTTGTTATACTTCATGGCTCAAAAGAATATCTATCTAAAGCAAGAGATTCTATTGAGAAGTTTATTTCTAAAGAACTCAATCTAACATTAAAGGAAAATTATCAAATCTTTCCCGCAAGAGTAAGAGGAGTAGATTTTTTAGGATATAGATTCTTTGGAGAATTTACTTTACTAAGAAAAAGAATTTTGAAAGAAATGAAAAGAAAACTTATTCCTTTGCAAAAGAAAGATGTTCTTACATATTCAGAGAACGGAAGTATTAATTCATACAAAGGTTGGCTTAAATACTGTGATAGTTACAGATTAAGGCAAAAATATTTAGCGCCCCTTAAAGATAAATACTACATTGATTTAGAAGGGAACAAAAGGAGAGTGAACATAGATGTATGTAATAGACGAAAAAGAAAGAAAAATAATAATAACCAATGAGAGAACAAGAAATATTATAGAGATTAAAGAAAACGAAGAACTAAAAAGAATCTTCCTTGAAGGAACAGTAGATAAATACAGATGTTTTCTTAAATTAATGGAAGTAGATGTAATTGATGAGAATACACACGAACCTACAGGAGAGAAAATAACTAAAGCATTTGCTGTAAGGGAAAATGAACCTAGCTGGTTAATGGAATTTTCAGAAGAGGAGTATATCCTTGAATAGCATAGAAGAGATTTTCAAAAATATAAAAAGCAACTTAAAATATATAACAAATCCTGATAATACTTTTGAATTAATTATAAGCAAAATTATAGATAAATTAAAAGACACAGGAGTGGTTATAACTAATGCAGGTTATGAAATATCTGACTTCAAAGAAAATTTTTCTAAGGTTATGTTTAAAATAAATGTAACCTATGGCACAGAAAGTAAAATTGAAAATATATTTCTTATAATTTCAAACAATGAATTTAATAATGAACTTCTTAAGAATTACAGGAAGGTCATAGAAATATATTTAGTAAATTCTTTAGAGTTGGATACATATAAATATTCAGTAAGCGCAGAAGAGAAAATAACTAGAAAACAATTAGAGTATCTTAACGACCAAATGAAAAGCAGAGATGTAGAAAATATAGTGAAGAAAGCTTTAGCTGACTTTGGAATTGACGGTATAGAAAAACTTACAAAGAAAAATGCTTCTGCTATACTTGATAAAATTCAATCATTAAGAAAAAGAAGATATTAATATATAAAGGAGTTATAAAATATGAAAGCTATATTAGGAAGAACAAGCAAATTAAATCTTTGTAATAATGTTGATTATAGATTGGTCCACATAGTTTGTGAGGTCGCAAGATTAGATTTGCCTTGCGACTTCGGAGTATTTGAAAGTAAAAGAACTATTGAAAAACAAAAAGAATATGTACAAAGAGGAGTATCTAAAACGATGAACTCAAAGCACATACCAGATAAAAATGGAATTGTAAGGGCTGTAGATATTGTTCCTTATGTAAATGGGGACTATACATGGGCAAATAAATATCTTGATAAACTTATTCCCATTTTTGAAGAAGTGGCAAATAAATTGTATCCTCGTCAAATAGAGTTTGGGAAAAATTGGAAAACATTTATAGATAGACCTCACATTGAAATTAAAACAGAATATGAACTTTAGGAGGGAATAACATGGGGAGTAAATATATTTTAAATATTATTAAAAATTTTTTACCTGAACTATTAAAAAAGCATTTATCTGATGATGGGAAAGTAAATGAAATTATGGCTGACCTTGAAAAACAAAGATTAAATGCTTTTTCAGGACTTATTGAAAGAGGTGGAATATTACATTTATTTTATGTTTATTCAATCCTTATAATTAATCAGCATATAATTGTTCCTTACTTTTCAGCATTTACAGGTAAAGCTATCTATGTACAACCTATTCCTGAGGAGTTAACATATTTAGTAATGGCTCTTGGAGCAACTATTTTAGGTAAAAAATATATGGATAAAAAGATAGATAAGTAGGAGGAGTTATGCCAGATAATACAGAAATTTATATAAAAATAGCAACGGCTGTTGTTAGTGCTTTCCTTGGTTATCATAGATATATGATTTCTCTATTAAATAAAAAAGTTGATAAAGACGATTGTGGAAGGCAACAGGAAATACTCGCAGAGAAAAGATTAAATATAGAAATTATTCTTGAAGAAAGAACTAAAACTATATTTAAAAAACAAGAAGAAATTCAGGAAGATTTAAAGATTATTAAAGAACATATTACTAAAAACGGGAGGTAATTATGATAGATAAAGGCAAAATCATAAAATCTACTTTCAGAAAATTAGGGAAAATAGATTTATATAACGATAATAAAAGCGATGAATACTTAGTAGCCTCATCTTCTTTCAATGATATTGTAGAAAATATAGCCAAAGAAACTGCCTTTCTATTTAACTCTACTACTGTAAAATTAACTACTGTTGGAAAAAATGATTTAGGAGAAAATAAATTTAATCTTCCAATAGATTGTTTAAATATAATAAGAGCCAATGAAAAATATAGATTAGAGGGAGAGTTCTTATACTCTCCTTCTGACAAAATATTTATACAGTATTGCAGAGAAATAGAACCGGTAGAAATTCCAGATAATCTTTACGATTATTTAGTAGCTTGTTTATGTGTTGAAATGTGCTTAGCTTTTAATGGCTATCAAGAAAAACTTGGTTATTTTGAGAATATGAAAAATAAGGAAAAATTTAAAATTATAGTTCAGCAAGGTTATGATAAAGATCCGTGGGGGTAGAGATGTATGGCAGATACAATAGTAAGAAATAACTTTTTTCTATATGGCGAAACAGGAGAAAGACTTTCCGGAATTAGAGAAAGTGAAATTTATAAGAACTCTGCAAGGGTAATAAGAAATCTTGTTCTTACAGAACTAGGAAACCTTAAGATTGCTAAGCAGTATGCAGAGAAATCTTTAAATATAACAGGAATAATAGAAGTTCTGGATACAAGATATTTCTTTTTTATAATAGTAACTAAAACTCATATTTATACAGTAAGGAAATCAGATTATAACATCTTATATAGTTTGCAGCATAATTTGAGCAAAGAATTAACCAGAGATATAAATGTAAAAATGTTTGAAGACAGCTTAATGATATGCACAGCTACACCACAAGTTTATGAATTTAATAAAGAAAACGGGCAGATAGGAACAAGTAATTTTTTATCTCTTATGAAGTATCCCATTATAGATAAAGAAGATGTCAAAATGGATGTCTATAAAGTTTATAAAGTTGGAAGTGAATTAAGAGTATCTTTATTATCAACTTATACAAATCCAAAATTAGAAAGTAAATCTGATGGAATATATCTTTATGAAACAGGTTTAAAACTAGAAAGAGTATATAAGCAGTATAAAGGCTCTATAGATAAAGATAATATTTCTTCTCCGGCAGAAAATTTAATGTTTGGAGTTTTTTATAGATTTAGTAAGGATGATAATAAAAAAAGTTATATTTTAGGGAATAATGTTATTAAATTTGAGGGAGAAACATCTGATTCCGTATACGGAAGTCCATTTTTTACAAGTATTAATATTAAAGATATAAGTGGAGACCTTGTATATGGAGAATTAAAAACTTTAAAAAATAATTTTACTGACATTGGAGTGATGTCAGATAGATTATGCATAATTTCTGACAATGCTTTCTATTTTTCTAAGAAAGATAACTTTTTTGATTTTAGGAATGGGACTCAGCAAGATGACCCGTTCTATTTTACACCTACACCAATTTCAAATCAAAAACCAACTATCTTAAAATTAAAAGTTGGTAATGCTATGTATGTAGCAACAGATAAAGGTGTATATGTTGTAAGTTACAGTAAAGTTTTAACTTCTACAAGTTATTCAGTATTTATAGCAGGAGAAGTTCCAGCAACAACTGAATGTGAATTAGTAGGAGATAACTTTTATTACATTACACCAACCAATGAACTTAAATGTGTTCAGCCAATTCCAAATGCTTACGGATATGAAAGCTATGGAACTTATGATGCAGAAAAATATGATATAAGACCAAATATAATTTTACTTACAAAAGTAATAATAGATGGAAGAACTGTTTTAGTTGCTACTAATTCATTAAAAAAAGTAGTTTATCTGTATGATGCTATTGATTATAACTCTTTTAGAAGAACATCTCTTGATTTAGATGCTACTAATGAATTATTTGGATATAGGGATAATTTTATAGCTGATGGAACTTTACTTGAAAAAACAAATAATAACTATAGAGAATGCTTACTGACATTAAATGCACCATATTTACAGACAAGCAAAGGTGGAAGTTATTCCAATGATTATTCTTCCAGAATACAGAGAGTTTTTGTGAAAATGCTTAATGAAGATAAAATGGCAATAAAAGGTTTTTATATCATAGACTTAAATAAAGCACTTGATGATAAATCAAAAGATGACTTGTTCTCAACATATAAAGTTGAAAGGCAAGAAGTTATAAGAAATGGATATTCTATTAAAATTTTGACTAATGAAAATGATAAGGTTTTAGAGATTTTAGGAATAGATACTAAAATTTCTGTGGCTAGTGATTAGGAGGTAGGCATATGCTTTTAGAAATTGCAATGGGAATTAGTGCTGGTTCATCTATCCTGCAAGGTATAAGTGGCTCAAAAGGAGCAAAGCATATAGCAAGAGCTGAAAGAGATATTGCTAATATGCAGTATGAATATAATAAAAAAGAAGTTAATAGAGCATTTAAGCAAAATTTGGAAAGCCTAATGAAAGATTATGCAAATCAAAGATTAAATGCAGTTACAGAGGCAGAAACCATGCTTGCCAATATTAACATTAATACAGGAAATAAATCTAATGTTGAAAAAGATAGTTTTGAACATGATATAAAAGATAAAGCCTCAAAAGAAATAGCAGATAATATGACAAGTATGGTTATCAACCAAGTTAATGATATAAGTGATTTAGGACTTATGAAATCAAGTCAGCAATATCAAGTTGACCTTAATTATGGAAGTGCCATATCTCGTATAAATCAAGCTAAGATAGAGGCTACCAGAAAAGCTGGATTTAATATATTAAATGGAATTACAACTTTAGGTGGCTTAGGAATAGAAAGCTATTTGAAATATAAACCAACAGGAACTACTTCAACCAATAATGAAACTGCATTTAAACAGGAAGAGGACAAGTATTTTACCAATGGAATAATAGATTTTGAATATTAAGGAGGATGCTATGCAAGACTACTTAAAAAAGAGTGTGTCAAATCAAAGAACAGGTGCAAATATTGTAGGAATAACATTAGATAATCTTAATTTAATGAATTTCAGTGATGATTTTAAGACTACTTTTAATATAATTGAAGAATTTGCTAAGAGAACAGATGAGTTAAATCTTAGAAATGAGCAAGAAATGTTTAAAGTAAATTTAAGGAGAAAGCAGTTAGATTTTGAACAAAAGTATGCGGGGATAGATGTTTATAATGATGA
The DNA here is from genome assembly GCF_021531595.1 of Fusobacterium perfoetens. NCBI lineage: Bacteria > Fusobacteriati > Fusobacteriota > Fusobacteriia > Fusobacteriales > Fusobacteriaceae > Fusobacterium > Fusobacterium perfoetens. The sequence goes on along the minus strand of NZ_JADYUD010000004.1, from coordinate 136,510 downwards.
TGATAAATATAAAAGTTTTATAGAAGATTATAAAAATCTTAAAATACAAGCTGAGGAAGAAATTCAAAAGTTTAAGTTTTTAAGTCCACAAGATAAAAAAATATTCTTAGAAGATTATAAAAATGAATACCAAGAGGGATATACTAAAATGCTTGTTAAAAGGAATGAGGCTGTAACTAAGAAAACAGTTGATAAAACTCAATTCCTTATAGAAAGTAAAATAGAAAATATTAAACTTGAAAATATATCTAATCAAAAAGCTATTGTTAATGGGATAAAAAGTATTGCAAGTGATTATGATGAATTAGTTAAAGTTGGCTATCTTGATGAATATGGTAAAGCTGTGAATCTTGTAAAAGATATATCTGATATTGAAATGGATATAGTAGAGAGACAGATAAATGAGGAAATTATATATGGGAATAAATATCCTACTATGGAAGAAAAGAAAAATGCCATAAAAGAACTTCAAAAAAACTTAAATAACCCTGAAAGAATAAATTCAATGATAGATAACACTATAAAAAACTATGAATTAGATGACCAAGCGAATGTCAGAATATATATGAAAGCCAAGCTTGAAAATGGTTACAATAAAATAAATGTAGCTTTAGAAAAGAATCTATATAATCTTTCAGTTCAAAATAAAACTCAAAAAGCCCTTGAGGCTTTGCAAAATAAGCAAAACAACAAAGATAATGAAATAATGAAGGCTATTGAGGATAACGACCCTTTTAAGATGATAAAAGCAACCACTGGTAAAGATTTAACTACACCAGAAATGATGGCTCTTGAGAACTCATCAAACATGAAAAATACTTATGGATTAACAATGGCGAGTTTTTCTGATGTTAATAATTCTGTATGTGGGCAAGTAATAAGTGCTGTAGGAACAAAAAAAATAAAAGATGGAATATATGCTTTAAAAGGTGACGGAACTGTAAAAATAAGTACACAAGCATTGGTTGAGAATGTACTTAATCCATATATCACTGAGAATTTCAGAAAATATGGTGATGATATAGCAATGTTAAAAGATATAGGCACAAGAGAAGATTTTAAAGGTCTTTTTAATGCTACAGTTCTTATAAAAGGAAAAGAAAATCCTTTGTACTACAGCACATGGGATACTTTAAAAGAAGCTGATACAAGCAAAGTTCAATTTATAGGAGGAAAATTTTTAGGGAAAGGGAGACAAAGGTTTGAAAGACTTCTAAATTCAAAAAAATATGTAAATACTCCTCAATCAGCAGAAGTACTTGCATCATATTTAAGTGGGCTCGTAGAACAAAGTATGGATAAAAAAATACAATCCACAGCAAAAGCAGATTATAATACTGCTATTTATAAAATTTTAAATGATGATGAAAAAATGAACTATATAGAAAATAATATTTTACCAATTTTATATAATGTCAAAGTATCGCCTATAAATTACCAACAGGCAAAGTTGTTACCATATGAAAGACAAGTTAATAAACAAAGTGAGGTAGAAGAAAATGTTGGAGAAGAATCAATCTATGGAGTATAATCCTTTAGAAAAATTAGAGCAAAGTTTATACAATAAGCCATTAAAAAAAGAAAATAGTGCTTTTGGATACTATGCAGATAACATCCCTGAAGGTTCATGGGATGTTATGAATGCACATTCAAATCAAATTATGAATAAAACAGCAACAACTTTATACAGAATGGCTGATTCTTTATTTGGTTGGGCGATGAATGAAAATGCTAGAGAAGAAATGCTGCTTGACATGGAACAGCTGAGGGAAGATTATATTGATACAGAAAATAAGATAAATCAATATCTTTATAATTATGCTGGAAACATAGAGGCTGTAGCACTTAATGTTGGTGGAATGCTGTACAGAGGATTTGCTGACCCTGTAAACCAAGCCATAAACTATGCAACTTTTGGAGCATCAGGAATGAGTGGTTTTTTTGTAAACTTTGTAGGAGATGCTATGCAATATACAGCAGATACTTCTTTCTATGAAAATAGAAATCCACTTGCAGACCTAAAACTTCAAGACTTAGCAAATGTCGGAATGAATGCTGCAATGTCATATGGGACAATGAAAATGCAACAAAGATACGCTGGAATGGGAAATGATTTTCTTTATAATGAATCAGGAAACTTTAAAGATGTTGAGTTTTATGATGGAAAACCAAGACTTGAAGATAAATATTTAATAGATGTAAACAATCCTGATGAATTTATGCCTAAAAAAAATAAAGCACCAGAAATAGCACCTCTTGAAAAAGCCTTAAAGGTAAACGAAGAAAATCCTGAACTTTCAAAAATTATGAAAGATAGAGGATACTGGGGACTTGTTGACATGAAAGCCATGTCTCAAGTAGCTATAAGACAAGAATATGGGCAACCTCAGGCAAGCTATAAAGATTACGGAATAAAACAAGATGTACACAATTTTGTAAAGTCAGTAACAGGAATGAATAAAAAATATCAGCAAGAGGTATACCAAGATGGAAAAGTAAGAAATAGTTCTATTTCTACTGAAATGGAAATAACTCATGCTTTAAAACCTTTAGAAACAGGCTTTGAAAATGCCTTAGATTTTTACTATGGTGAATATGCGAGACAGCTTTCCGATATTACAGGTTTTAATAGTTCTACAGGAGACATGATTTATGAAATTTCTCAAGGACTACCAAAAAATGTATTAGCAGATGGACTTTATGGAAAGAATACTTTCAGTCCAGATGGTAAAGATTTTAAATTAATGTCTTTTTTAAAACAAGAATTTGATGACTATAGAAAAGGTTTAAATCTTGAAGATGATTATGATAAAGCTGTCCTTTACGAAAAGATTTATGCTAAGAATGAACATCAGGCAAAAGTAAGAAAAGCCTATGAAAATATGAATTTTGAAGAAATTAAAAAAATGGCTAATTATATAGGAAATGAAGTAGAACTTACAGAAGCTGAGGCACAAGCTGCAGGATTAAGGTTTGTAAAAGATGAATTTCATAGAACTATTGAAAAAGGTCAAGGAAGTTATAGAGATTTTGAACCAGAGGTTAAAAAACTTAAAAGCAAAGTTAAAAACTATGTTAAAAAAGAAAAAGAAACTAATGCAGCAAGTATTAAAAAAGAGACTGATGAATTAAAAGAAATTTATAAACAAAAAGCTGAAAATATTAAAAAAGGTAAAGAGTCTATACAGACAGAAAAAAGAGTTCTAAAAGATGAGATAAAAGGTATCAGACAAAATAGAGATTTAACTCTTGAAGAACAACATAAAAATATTATTTCTGAAAAAGAAAAAATTAATACTTCTTACAGAGAACAGATAACAGGAATTAAAACTGAAAGAGATTCCAAAATAAAAGAAGTTAAAAATAAAATTTCTGAGATAAGAAAAGCAGAGACAGCAGAACTTAATAAAATTCAGAAAAATGTAAAATTATATGACCTGGATAAATTACCACTAGCAAGAAAAATCCAAAGAAAAAATGCAAAAGCTATCAGAAAATTAAAAGATGAAATTTCTGGAATTGAGAAAGAATATAATGGAAAAATTTCTGAACTTGAGAAAAAACAAAAAACAGAATTTGATTCTCTTACAAAACAAGAATTAGATTTAAAAAATTCTTTGAAAAAAGGTATAGATAAATACGGAAAAGCAAGTGAAAAACATAAAAATAAATTTATTAGAAGAACTAAAGCTGACATTGAAAGAGAATTAAAAAAACTTCAAAGCGAATATGATGGAAAAGAGGCTGCCATAATAAAAAAATATAAAGGTAAAGAATATAATAAATATGCAGGAATGCAAAAAAGATTGGGTAAAATAAATGAAAAAAACTATAAAAAATTTTATAAAAACTTTAAAACTTATGAAAAAGATTTTAAAGAAATTAAAAATTTAAAGGATTTAGTAGATAACAGAGGAAGATATGTTTATACAAATACTTATTCTATTCATGATAATCCTATTGAAGTTGCTCATGCTTTTTATAACGATTTAGTTAGAACTAATGTAGAGGCAAGGAAGCAAATAAATATAGGAGCAGGAGATGTTAATCTTGAAAATCCAAATATAAAAAAAGCTGCTGATTATAGAAATATTTATTACATGGCTGAAAAATGGGGTAATAAAACTGTAGTTGAAACTATGAAAGATGGTAAAATTGAGGCACATAGAGTTGACCCTGTAGATAATTTCATAAAATCAGCTTATGGAAATGAAAGAGAAACTTATGAAATTATTACTAATATTCTTTCAGAAAATGCAGAACAAAAAGCAGGAGCAAATGAAATATATCAATTACTAGCAAATCTTACTGTAAATAACGGAAAATACAGCAGAGAATTTAGTGTGGGAGAACAATTTGGAATGACAGGATTGACACATGAAAACAGAAAATATGCAATAGATGCTATTAATAATATGCTTGAAAAAAATATAGCTAGTAGAAGAATAGCACCTAATATGTGGTATGATAATAAAGCAAATTCTATAAATTCTAATATGTCAAGAAGAGCTTTCAAAGGCTTAATGTCTATCAAATTTCTTGGGAATCTTAACTACTTAAGAGAAATTCCACAAAACAATTTAAGAGTTGTAGCAGGTGCAAGAAGACTAGGCTGGAATAAAAAATATAATATAATGAAAGATTTTACTGATGGAATAAAAGTTACTTACCAACTTGCTAAAAACTATGATAATTTAAAAAATAATACTCTTGACGGAATAACAGACCCAATAATAAGAAGACGGGCTGAATTATTTATTGACAAAAAACTAGCAAATTCTATTGTCTATAATGAAGTGGAGGGAATAAATAATAATCTTCTTAGATGGGGACAAAAAGCTATTGATAGTTCATCAAGCAAAATAGCAGTAGGACAACCTATATCAGATATTCAAAGAATAAGTTCGGCAGAATTTGCAGCTATAAACTATATGTTAGATATTTTACCTACAGCAAAAAGTCCTTTATTAAGCAAAATACTTACTAATAATGGTATTGATGATGTAAATTTTGGAATACTTAACAATAGGATAAAAGAACTAGGCTCAGAGGGATTGATGGAACTTGTATGGAGCGGTAAAAGGCCAACAAATTCAGTTGACTACAGAATAAAATCTCTATTTGAACAGTTCTCTGATGTTATGGGAAAAGAATTTAATGCTTATCAAAAACACAATACTTTCAAAGAGACAGGTTCTTTCTTGTCAGATACTCTTTATATGTTTAAAAGATATAGCTTAGGAGCGATAGATGGATTTACTAATAATCTTATGACATATATAGACGATGACGGAATGATAAGAAAAAGTTTTTATAATACTGGAGATTTTAAAATAAATTATAAAAATATGTTAAGAGGGGTAAATATGAACTGTAAGCTCCCTTTCTTATATAGTTCTATTACAAGTGCTTTAATTTACAGTGTAGGTATTAAATATGCTCAAGGTAAAGTTTTTGGTGGTATTGATGATGAAAGAGCAGAGGCGAAATTTGAATCTTTAGCATCTATTGATGGATTGTTAAGCTTTGCTACAACAGCTGTTATTGATAATATGCTAAATGTTACAGGAGCTGGAATTGTTTTTGGTGGTTCAAGTGTATTAGGTAGTGCATATGAAATGGCACTTGCTAGAGCAAAAAGGGCATATACCGCTGATGATTTAGAATCTGGCGAGGCTTTAGGAGATTGGGCTTTATGCCTTTTCTTACCTGAACCAGCTGCAAGAGGAATAGATTACATAAAATTCCAAAAAAATATACCTAACAGAATTACCACATTCTCAGAAACAGAGCAAGATATATGGAAATATGATAAAAAAATAGATGCAGAGCTTGAGCAATTAGAGGGAAAATTACCTTATGACATAGACTGGCTTTCATTTTGGAAAAAAAGACCAGAAGAGGCAAGAATGATAACAGGCTCTCCAGACAGTATGCCAGATGAAATAGTAGTAGTTGGAGCAACAGGACTTTCAAAATTAATGGAAGAGACTGCAGAGACAGCAGCTATTGCAGAACAGATGACAGAGCCTAAAGAAGTAAGAGAAAAAAATCTTAAAGCAATGGGCTTAGATATAGACTCTTTATTAACCAGAATGGAACTTGCAGATGTTAGAAACTTTAATGCAGCAGTATCTTTTATGAAAATAAGAGATGAAGAAGAACTTTTAATGTGTGCTTACAATTACTTTAAATCTAAGGATAAACAAGGATTTATTAATAGTATGATGACTGATGATGAAAAAATGTTCTTTAATGCCTATAAGGATAATATTTCTAAAAACAGAAAGAAAATTAATAAATCTGTAAAAAGAGAAAAAGGAATTGATAATTATATAGAATCATTAAATATCATAGACAGCTATGCAACAGGTCAGATGAATTAAAAAAAGCAGAGAGATTTTTCCCTCTGCTTTATTTTTATAGTGAGCTAAGACCTTAAGGCTAATGGCATAAGAATGTAACGATAATTATCGTTTCCATATTCAGAAATTTCAAACATAGAAGAAGCATTTGTTCCTCTCATAATTATATTATTTGAAATATTATTTAAGAATTCAAGAAGGAACTTTGTGTTAAGAGAGCCTTTAAAATCTTCCCCATCTTTAAGCATATTAACCTTTTGAGTAATTTTTCCTTTTCCTGAATAAGATTTTATTACAAGAGTTTTATTTTTAAAATCAAATACAGCACCATATTTTGTTTCAAAACTTGTTTTAGCAACGGTAATAACTTTTTTCAAAGCACTTTTAAATTCATTTGTATTAAATTCCATTGTTTTATCAAAGCCATTATAGCTTAAAATTCCTTTGAAATCAGGATAAGGAAGTTCAGTAGTTCTTGTAGCAAAATATGAACCTTTCCATAAAAGAATCAACATATTATCACTGAATCCTATTGTAATTTCTGAATCAGCATCTTTAAGAAGTTTTATAACAGCATTTACACTTTCTAAAGGAACAGAAAACTCTTTTTCAAGAGAGCAACTTATATCTTCCTTAAGATAAGTAAGTCTGTATGAATCTGTTGATACAAATTCTGTATACCCACTTCTGAAAAGAATTCTTATGCAATTAAGAGCTAAATTTTCTGGAAGTGGATGAGCAGAAAATTTACATTTTTCAAGGCTTCCCACAAGAAGGTCTTTATTTGTTTTGGTAATTTCTAATGGAAGCATTTCTTTAACTGTTGGATATCCCTCTTCATTAAGAACAATAAATTCTGCCTGATGAACTTTTAGGCTGTTTTCAGAAAGTGATACTTCTATATCTTCAATTTCAAGAAGTTTAACATATTCCAGTATAAGTTGAGGTTTTACTATTACAGTTCCTTCTTGTTTTATTTCTCCTTCAACTGTTTTTATAAGGCTTGATTCAAGATTTGTTCCTATAAATACAATCTTTCTGTCTTTTACTTCTATTTTTAATCCTGCAAGAACAGGTTTTATAGGATTATCTTTAAGTATAAGAGTAAAATCAGAAAGAGTTTCTGCTAAAGTATCTCTTTTTATATAAAATTTCATATTTCCTCCGATATATCACATATGATTAACTATAAAATTATACATTATTCTCTTATTTAACACAAGAAAAATCAGTTATGCATTTTAATTTCTTCCCAGTATTTGTTCTGAAGTTCAAGTGTCGGAGTTGTATCTTTTAAAAGTTCAGCTTTATCTAAATCTTCAAGAGTGAACAAAGGTTCTTCTTCCATATACTCTACAGCAGGAACATTTATAGAAGGAAGCATTAGATAATCTGCAACAAGAGCATAAATTTCAGGTTTGTGGATAAATTCTATAAATTTATGTGCATTCTCTTTATTTTTAGAAGATTCAAGAATAACAAAGGAATCTATTGAAGCTGATCCTCCTTTTTGAGGAACAACGAAATCAGTATGTTCTATCTGTTCATCAGAAAGTTCCATATATATATTTTCAGCATATCCTTGAACTACCCAGAAATCTTCACTGGCAAAATTTTTTCCAAAAGATTCAGAATCAAATTTTGCAATATTATTTTTCCAGCCTATAATTCTTTCAGCTGCTTTTTTCATTGCCTCTTCACTGTCAGTATCCTGTGGATAACCTTCCATTCCAAGTCCTGCTATTAGAACTTCCTTCATATCATCAAGAAGTGTCATTCTTCCTTTAAGATCCTCTCTGTCATAGATACTGTAATCTCTTGGATAGTCAGGTACTTTTTCTGTATTTACAGCTATTATTGTAGCACTCATAGTGTATGGAACAGCATAGTTATTTCCTTTATCAAATCCTTCAAGCTTTTTAAGAACTCTTTTATCTATATTTTCATATGTTGAAATTTTATTTTTATCTATTTTTGCAAGCATATTTTCATTCATCATTATTTCTGCATAATCTGGAGAAGGAACTACTATATCATATCCTACTGCCCCAGCTTTTAATTTTGTAAACATTTCCTCATTTGTGGAATAAATATCTTCTATAACTTTTATTCCTGTTTCTTTTTCAAATTTTTCAAAAACTTCAGGGGGAATATATTCTGCCCATGAGTAAATATACACTGCATTACTATAATCTAATTTAGGTGCAGTTTCTCCTTCTTTTTCACTTCCACATCCAATAAATGCAAAAGCAAGAACAGAAGTTATAAAACATTTTTTTAACATATTTTTCATCTTAAATTTTTTCATCTTATTTTATAAATCCTCCAAAAATTAATCACTCAATAAAATGATATTCTATTTGGCAATTTAAGTCAAGATAAATAATCATATGGATAAAATATAGTAATTATAGTATAATAACTAAAGACACTTAATATACTGGAGGATAAAAAAGTATGATTTATATAGATAGTAAAGAAAATAATACTTTTAAAAAGATAAAAAAATATAGAACTAAAAAATATAGAGATAAAGAAAAAAGATTTATAGCAGAGGGAATAAAATTTTTAGATTTTGACACTGTTCCTGAATATATTTTAATAGATGAAGGATTTTTATGTGATAAGACAACATCTGAAAAAATTAAAAAATTTTCTGAAAGTATAATTATTACTCTTTCACAAACTCTTTTTTCCCAGCTTAGCTCTCAGGAAAATTCTCAAGGTATAATTTTAGTATATAGATATGAAGAAAATTATATAAATATGATAGAAGATAATATAATTGTTCTTGACAGAGTTGGAGATCCTGGAAATTTAGGTACAATAATAAGAACAGCAGATGCAGCAGGATACAGAGATATAGTTCTTACTAAAGGAAGTGTTGACTGCTACAATGAAAAAACAGTAAGAAGTACAATGGGATCAATATTTAATGTAAGATTATACTATATAGAAGAAGAAGTACTTCTAAATTTTCTTAAAGAAAAAGAATACAAAATAATTTCAACAATTTTAAGTGATGATTGTATTCCATATACAGAAATGAAACTAGGAGAGAAAAATGCAGTTGTTTTTGGAAATGAAGGAAGTGGAATAGGTGAAAATATAGTAAATAACTCTGATGAAAAAGTAATAATTCCTATTTATGGAACAGCAGAATCTTTAAATGTTGCAATGGCCTGTGGAATTATAATGTATAAATGCAGAGAACTTGAAAATTTAAAATAGAAAATAAAAAAAAGGTATCAATTAAATGATACCTTTTTCTTTTATTTATAAGATTATTCTTCAGTAAATTCTTCTTTACCTACACCACATAATGGGCATACCCAATCAGCTGGTAAATCTTCAAAAGCTGTTCCTGGAGCGATTCCGTTATCAGGATCTCCTACAGCTGGATCATATTCATAACCACAAGGTCCACATATCCATTTTTTCATATTAAAAGCACCTCCGTCTAAAATTTAAAATTTTTTTCTTTGCTTCTATAGTATATAAGACGATAAATTTAACACAAAAGTTTAAATTTGATTGTCTACTATATTTGTCTTTTTTAGTATAACATATTTTACAATTATTTGCAAATATCTATCCATTCTCCTTGTGTAATTTTTTCAAGAAGTTCCACTGAAATTTTTACAGCAGAATGTGGAGTTCCTCCAGCAGGATAAACAATCTCAAATTCTTTAAGAGTTTTATCAAGATAAACCTTAAGAGGCTTTTTAAGCCCAAAAGGACATAATCCTCCTGGTTCATGGCTTGTTACTTCAGTAATATCTTTTATCATGACAGCTTTTTCATGGAAAAAACCTTTAAATTTTTGATTATCAATTCTTGCAGTTCCTTTTGTAAGAATTAATATACAATCACCATTTTTAAGCTGAAATCCCATAGTTTTTGCAATTTCATCTTCCTCTATTCCAAATGCTTTAGCTGCATTTGCAACAGTATCTGTAATTTCTTTTGTTTCTGTCACTTCTAATGGCAGATTATTTTCTTTAAAATAATTTTTAACACTTTCAAGGCTCATCTTTCTACCATCTCCCCAGTATTTTTTAAAATAAAATATTAAAAAAATTATAGCAGAAAATTGTTGAAAAATAAAGCTTTTATAATTATTTTATACATTGCCTATTGCATTTCATAAAATCTGGGGTATAATTAAAGTAACAATATAGTACTAGGAGATAGATAAAATGACACTGGAAGAACTAATGGGATTTAACGGTCAGCCTGTTACAGAAGAACAGCTGGAAGAAATAAGAGAATGTGATCTTGTAGATGATATTGATGATATTGGATTAAGTCCAATGTATCCTGAACTGCACTGGTACATAATTACCCTTACAAACAGACAGGAAATAAATGTTTTTGCATAATTCAAAAATTAATTTTAAAGCAAATCTTTTTTAAATACATAAAACATAATAACACAAAGTAATGAGGAGGTAACACAAATGGCCAATCAATACAATGCAAATGGAAAAAAAGAAGGTTTATGGGTTAAGTATTATGAAAGCGGGGCTGTAAAAGAAGAAAAAAATTATGTCAATGGGGTGAGAGAAGGAGAGTACAAATGTTACTATCCTAACGGAAATATAGAAACAAAAAAACATTATAAAAATGGAAATCTTCATGGATTATATGAAACTTTCCTTTCTAATGGAGCAAGAGACACTGTTTATCATCTGATTAATGGTGAAATCATAGGAAGATATGAAGCTTTCTATCCTAATGGACAAACTAAAAAATTAGTAGAACATGTTAATAACTGGACTACTACTACAAATATAAAATTTTATCCTGATGGAAAAGTTCAATGTGACTTAAACTATAAAGATGGAAAACTATTTGGTCCATATAAAGAATATTATCCTAATGGGCAGATATATATAAGTGCAAATTACACTGATGGGGGAATACTTGAAGGTCCATATAAAGAATATGATGAAAGTGGAAATGTTGTAAAAGATTGTGTCTATAAAAATGGAAAAGTTGAAGAGTAGAGCCTTATTACTTTGTAAGTTATAAAGAAAAGCACCTTGGTTTTAAACCAAAGTGCTTTTTTCTTTTATCTGCTTCTGAAAGTTATTTCTTTTATAATGTCAGCAACTATTGTTTTTCCTGCTTCATGGTCAAGAACTCTGTTTACTATATCTTGATAAGATATTTTAACAACTCTATCTGTTCCACAGTCGTCAGTAATAGTAATACCGTTTTCTTCAGTAGTAAGAGTCACAATGTGTGGACATTCTGTATATTTTTCTTCACCTAATAGTAAATAATTTAATTTTTGATTTAATTCCTGATTCATAGTTCCTCCTCAAATGCAATAATATTCTATTAAAAAAACTACCTTTTTTATATTTATAGTATACCATAATCTGCACAATTTTCAAACAATTTTTTTAATTTATTAAAAAATATGAAGATAATTTATCTAATATTGCTTTTTAATAAATAACTTTATTTTTTGTAAGAAATACATAAACATAAAATAAAATTTTAGTAAATACACATATGTTTTGAAATTATTTATAAAAAATTAAAAAGATATGATATTATATTACTGCAGATTAAACTTTCAGGAGGTAAAATGACAACAGTTTTTATTTACAGTATAGGTCTTTTAAGTGTGTTCTTGCTTATAGGAGTAGCTTTAAGAGCAAAAATAAAAATATTACAGAATTTATTTCTTCCAGCTTCTGTAATAGGTGGATTTCTTCTTCTTATGCTCCCTCTTCCCAAAGAATATATAAATATTTATTCAAAAATTCCAGGAACTCTTATTGTTCCTATTGTAGCTTCAATTCCTTTAGGGCTTTCTGTCTCAAATAATAAGGATAGACTAAAAACAGTTCTTCCTCATGGACTTATTATGATGGGAGTAACTATGGGACAAATAGGTGTAGGAATAATTTCTTATTTGATTTTTAAAAATATAATTCCAAATCTTTATCCAATCTTTGGAGCAGAACTTGAATTTGCTTTTGCTGGAGGACATGGAACAATAGGAATGCTTTCAAATATGTTAAAAGACAGAAATCTTCCTTATTGGGATATATCACAAGGAGTAGGTTCAGCAGTTGCAACTTTTGGACTTGTGGGAGGAATACTTTTTGGAATGCTTATTATAAATATAGGTGCAAGAAAAAAGGTGTGCAGATATATTGAAAAACCAGAAAATATTCCTGAAGCTTTAAAAACAGGTTATGAAAAAGATATATCAAGACAGAATTCTATAGGAAGAGAGACAACACTATCCACATCAGTTGATACATTAGGATTTCATTCAGCTCTTATATTAAGTGTAACAGCTCTTTCATACATTGTTTTTAATTTTGTAAAAGCACATAAAATTATATATTTAAGAAGTATAGCTGTATGGACATATGCTGTATTTATTATGTTTATTGTCTGGTATGTAATGTGTAAATTAAATTTAAAACATTTAGTTGACAGTAAAGTAAAATCAAAGCTTTCTGGAATGCTTACTGAATATGCAATTATTGCAGCTATAGCAAGTATGCCTGTAAAAGTTATAGCACAATATATTATTCCTATAATTTTTGTTTCTTTGATGGGCTTTCTTGTTACATTTATATATATTTTTGTTTTTAGTAAATTATTTATAAGAGAAGATTGGTTTGAACATGGAATTATAAGTTTTGGAATGAATACAGGAATTTTTATAACAGGACTTCTTCTTTTAAGAGTTACAGATCCTGAACTTAAAAGCTCAGCTTTTGCAGATCATACTTTATGTTATGCAATGACTTCTTGGAGCTTTGTGCTTATAGGAATTCTTCTTGATATATGGATTTCAAAAGGAGCAGTAACAGCTCTTATAACATCTTTAGTACTTCTTATTCTGTTTACAATTTTTCTTCCTTTTGCAGCAGGGAAAAAGCTGAAAGCTTGATATTTCAGATAAAAAGATTTATAATATGGTTGGCTGGGGATTTCAGGAGATGATTTATATGAAAGAACATAAATATGTAAACTTTAATCAGGAAGCTGATGTACACTATATCATCAACAAATACCATAAGAAAGAACATGAAGCTGTAAAAGAGTTTCTTGAAACTTTAAAAGGTCAAAAAACTCTTACTCATGATGATGTATTTGCCTTGATAGAAAAAAATTTAAAATTTAAAAAAATAAGCAAGTAGTATTTTATTTTGATAAATTTAATGAAATTTTTTAAATTATATCTCCAGTATAAAAAAGACGATTAGTATAAAAATCTAATCGCCTTTTTAATTTACTTTTATTATATATTTTTATCTTGGTATAAGTGATTAAAAAAAGAAAAAATTATAAATCCCATAGCTGCAGAACATGTTCCTACAAGAGCAGAATATTGAATTTCCATTCCATGTGCTATAGGAATACCTCCAAGATATGCTCCAAGAGCATTTCCCATATTAAATGCAATTTGAATTCCAGCAGCTCCAAGCATTTCTCCTCCTTGAGAAAATTTAATGATTAAAAATTGCTGAGGACTGCTTACAGCAAATAAGCAAAAAGTAACAGCACACATTAAAAATACTGCAGGTATCTTATATTGTGCAAGAAAAAATATTAAGAATAATGAAAGAGCCATAACTCCTTGAAATCCTGCTCCTACTTTTCCAGGATAAAAACGGGTGCTTAATTTTCCACCAACAAGATTTCCTGTTACCATTCCTGCTCCTGCTAAAACCATTATTCCTGTTATAATTTCAGCCTTAAATCCTGATACTTGTATAAGCATAGGAGTAACATAACTGTACCATGCAAAAGCTCCTCCATTTCCAAACATTGTAGCTCCAAGTAAAAGCCATGGTGCTGGATATTTTAAAAATTTAAATTGCCCCATGAATCCTGTGTCTGGAAGAGGTGGTATGTAAGGAACATATTTTTTTATTGAATATAAAGTAAGGATACACCATATAACAACCAAACAAAAAATAATTCTCCAAGAAAGAAAAGTACTTAAAAGAGTTCCTAAAGGGACTCCAAAAAGATTTGCTATTGTCATTCCTGCTATCATAATTGACACTGCTTCAGACTCTCTTCCTTTTTGGGCAAGCTTTGATGCAACAATAGATGCCACTCCAAAATATGCTCCATGAGGTAAACCAGATATAAAACGAGCTACAAGCATAAAATGATAACTTTGAGCTAAAGCTGCTCCTATATTACCAACCATCATAAGCGAAACTAGAAAAAGTAAAGAATTTTTCATAGGATACTTACGAAGTATAAGTAACATACATGCTCCAAAACATACTCCAAGAGCATATGCTGAAATAAAATGTCCTGCTGTAGGAATAGAAACTCCCAATGAAACTGCTGTATCTGGAAGTATTCCCATCATTACAAATTCTGCAATCCCAAGTCCCAAAGTTCCAAAAGCAAGAGCAATAAGACTTCTCCTTAAACTGCTGCTGTTCATAAAAAACTCCCTCCCTAAAATTTATAAATTTAAATTTATTACTACTCAATATACAACTTTTTTTTATAAAATTCAATTTATTTTACAAATTTTTTAAGTGTATTAAAAATACTTTTTCTATATTTAATTTAACTGTGATATAATTATATTATAAATTGAGAAAAGGAGTGATTAATATAGAAAATAAAATAAATAAATTTATTGGAGCTCATGTAAGTACTCAAGGAGGAGTTTCAAAGGCTTTTGAAAATGCAGAAAATATAGGAGCAAGAGCTTTTGCTCTTTTTACCAAAAATCAAAGAAGATGGGATTCAAAACCTTTAGAAGAGGGAGAAATAAAAAAATTTAAAGAATTTATGGAAAAGTCAGGAATATCTCCTGAATATATTCTTCCTCATAATAGTTATCTTCATAATCTTGGAAATGGAGACAATGAAAAAAGAGAAAAATCTTTAAATGCTTTTATAGATGAAATGGAAAGATGCAGACAGCTTGGTCTTAAATATCTTAATATGCATCCAGGAAGTCATCTTAATGAAATTTCACAGGAAGAATGTATAAGACTTATTGCTAATTCAATAAATGAGGCTCATAAAAAAGTTTCCGATATTGTTGTTGTCTTAGAAACAACAGCTGGGCAAGGAAGTAATATAGGAAGTAAATTTGAAGAAATTGCTGAAATTATAAATCTTATTGAAGATAAAGATAGAATAGGAGTATGTATAGATACTTGCCATACTCTTGCTGCAGGATATGAACTTAAAGATGAAGAGGGATATGAAAAAACTATGAACGATTTTGAAAAAATTATAGGTTTTAAATATCTTAAAGGAGTTCATTTAAATGACAGTAAATTTGATACAGGTTCTAAAAAAGATAGGCATGATAGTATAGGAAAAGGTGTTTTAGGAGAAGAATTTTTTATAAGATTTATGAATGATAAAAGATTTGATAATATTCCTATTATTCTTGAAACTATTGATGAAACTATTTGGAAACAGGAGATAGAATATTTATATAATCTTATTAAATAATTTTTTTATTAAAGGAGAAGTGATATTATGGATTTTATGACTAGAAGAAGTATAAGAAAATACAAAGACATACCTGTTGAAAAAGAAAAAATTGATGAAATTTTAAAGGCAGCCCTTCTTGCTCCTACAGGAAGAAACAGCCGTCCATGTGAATTTGTAGTTATTGATGATAAAGATCTTATAAAAGAAGTTGCTGAGCTTAGAGAGCATGGATCTTCATTTGTAAAAGATGCTCCTCTTGTAATAGGTGTTATGGGAGAAATTGGAAAATCATCTACACTTCTTGCAGATTGCTGCATTGCTGGGTTTGCAATGCAAGTAAAAGCTCATGAACTTGGACTTGGAAGTTGTTGGGTTCATGTAAATGAAAGAAAAACAGCTGATGGAAAATCATCAGAAGAATTTTTCAGAGAAAAAACAAATACTCCAGATAATTTTATGGTTATGTGCCTTATTGTTATTGGTTATTCTGCTGAAGAAAAACCTCATTATACAGAAAAAGATGTAAATTGGAATAAGGTTTCATATAATAAATATGGAAAGAGATAAAATTACAGAGTACAAAAAATAATATATATTGCATTTAAAATAAAAATATCAGCAGTTAAAAATCTTTATTAGAAAATAAACTACTGATATTTTTTATTTGTTTTTTAATTTTTATCTTATAAAATATAGAACCATTATAAATGCAAGAATATATAACCCAATGCTGACATCTTTTGCTTTTCCTGTTCCTGCTTTTATAAGTGTATATACAATTATTCCTGCACCTACACCATTAGCAATGCTGTTTGTAAAGGCAGTGGCAATAATCATAAAAAATACAGGAAAAGATTCTGTGAAATCATCATACTCTATATTTTTCATACCACTTAACATAATTATTCCCATTATTATAAGGGCAGGTGCTGTTGCAGCTCCAGGAACCATAAGTGCAAGAGGGCTGAAAAATAAACTTAAAAAGAATAAAATTCCTGTTGATATAGAAGTAAGTCCTGTTCTTCCTCCAGCTCCAACTCCTGCTGCTGATTCAACAAATGTAGTTATTGTAGTTGTTCCAAGTGCAGATCCCACAACTGTTCCAAGTGCATCTACAGTAAAAGGTTTTTGAATATCTGGAAGGTCTCCATTTTCATCAAGAAGTCCTGCTTTTTCTGATACTCCAAGAAGTGTACCAAGAGTTGAGAAGAAATCTCCCACAAAGAAAACAAAAAGTATTGGCAGAATTTCTATTGAAAATATATTTGAAAAATCAAGTTTAAATGCTATATCATTAATGCTTGCAGGAAGAGCAATAATACTTGAAGGAAGTTTAGTTACTCCAAGAGGAATTCCTATAACTGTAGCAGCAATAATTCCAAGAAGCATATCACATCTTACTTTTTTCGCCACAAGTACAGCTGTAACTCCTATTCCAAAAAGAGCTGTTAAAGTTGCAGGGCTTTTAATATCTCCCATAGATATTGAATTGTTTGCAATTTTCATAAGACTTCCATTTTTAAAACCAAGTTCTATAAGGAATATTCCTACAGTTGCTCCTATTCCAAGTTTTAAACTTTTAGGAAGAAATTTTACAATGACTTCTCTGAATCCAAACAATGACATTAAAAGGAATATTATTCCAGATATTATATTCATTGCCAAACCTTGCTGCCATGTTATATTTCCACTTCCCACAAGAGTAAATGCAAGAAAAGCATTGCTTCCCATAGCAGGTGCAAGAGCAAAAGGAAGTTTTGCATATATTCCCATAAGCAGAGTAAATATACACGAAGTTAAAGCTGTAACAGTAAATACTTGATCCTGTGGCATTCCTGCAGCTTTCATAATTGTAGGGTGAACTATAAGTATATATGACATTGTCATAAAAGTAGCAAGTCCAGCCCCAAGTTCAGTTTTGACATTACTTTTTCTTTCACTTATTTTAAAGTAACTGTCTAAGAAATTTTCTTTCTTCATTTGAAAAATCCTCCTTAATATATTAAAAATTAAAATTGTTTGATTACTTCTTGTTTAACAACATCAACAAGTCCTAAATCACTCATCTTTACATCTGGAATAACAATAAGTGCCAATGTACTTGGTCTTGTAACAGGACTGTCAGTTCTTATGCCATATTCTTTAAGAAGATTATTCATTCTTTCAATATCAACACTTAACTCTTTTGCTGGCTTTTTAGAAAGCATACCTCCTATAGGGAATAAAACTTCATCAATAATTTTTCCCTCTTCAGCAACAAAAACTCCTCCTCCTGATTCAGAAGCTCTTTTACATATAATTTCAGCATCTTCTGCTTTATTATAAATAATAGTTAAATTATGTGAATCATGTGAATAAGTAGTTCCCACTGCTCCTTTTTCAAGATAAAAATTTTCCACAACAGCTAAAGCAATATTATCATTTTCAGGATATCTATTTACAACAGCTACAAAATTAAGTTCTGTCCCTTGAAGGTCAATATATCCATTTTTTACATTTACAGTAAATACTTTTCTTCTTGTTACAGAACGCTCTCTGCTTATATATTCCATTCCTATAATTTCCATAGTTCCATTTTCAATAGGAGCTTTTATTCTAAAATCATCAGCTTTAAAATCTTTTACAGTTACAGTGTTTTTATTTTCTGTTTCAAGAGATGGTTTGATAATTTCTGCAACCATTTTATTATTTTCTGCCACAATTTTTCCTTTAAAGAAAACTGTTTCAACATTAAAATCTTTAAGATTATCAAAAACAACCATATCTGCCTTATATCCCGGAGCTATAGCACCAAGTTTTTCAAGGTTATATACTTGAGCAGTATTTAAAGTTACAGCTCTCACAGCTTCAATAGGATCAAGCCCTGCTTTTACAGCTGTTCTTATACAATCATTTATATGTCCTTTCTCAAGAATATCTTTAGGTTCTCTGTCATCTGTACATAAAGTAAAATTTCTTGGAGATTTAAAATCTTTTATATTTTCAACTATTGATGTAATATTTTTGCTGATAGAACTTTCTCTCGCATCAACTGTCATTCCTTTTCTTATTTTTTCTTTAGCATGAAAACCATTTCTCACCTCATGGCATGATACAGGTCCTCCACAAAGATAAGCAGATAAATCATTTCCTGTTACCTCAGGTGCATGTCCTTGAAGAAATTTATTTTTTTGATAAGCTACATCTATAATGTCTTCCATTCTTTTATCAGAGTTAATAACACCTATATAGTCCATTATCTCCCCAAGTCCAAGAACTCTTTCTTTATCAAGCATTTTATCAATTATTTCAGAATTAAATTCTGCTCCTGTTGTTTCAAGTCCTACAACAGAAGGCACACAAGAAGGAATTAAAAAATATTGGTTCATTGGAAGATTTTCAGAGGCATTAAGCATATAGTCAATTCCTTCTTCTCCAAGTGCATTTCCTATTTCATGAGGATCAGCTACTATTGTTGTAGTTCCTTTTGGAATGACTGCCTCAGCAAAATGGTACGGAGTTAAATGACTACTTTCAATATGAAGATGTGAATCAATAAATCCTGGTGCTAAATATTTTCCTTTTAAATCTATAATTTTTTTTGCTGGTTTATTTGTGTCATTTTTACTTTCCACTGTATCTGCTATATATTCTCCACAAAGATATATACTTGCAGAATAAATTTCCCCTGAAAAAACATTTACAAGATTAGCATTTTCAATTTTAAGGTCAGCTTCCCTTTTTCCAAGAGCAGTTTCTATTAATTTTCTTCTTTCTAACTTGTTCATTGCTGTTCCTCCTTTTATAATTCTAAAAATACATTATATATTAAAAATTCATGAAAGACAATAATACTTTTATAAAAAAAGAACTCTAATTTAATAAAGTTCTTTTAGTCAAGTATTATTGCCTATTTAATTTTTTTACTGCACGAAGAAGTTCTCTATTACTTTCAAGTTTTTTAAATTTAGTTAAAAACCAATTTAGTTTCTCATCATCTATATGAAGTTCATTCATTATATATTGTTCAAGCCTAGCTACTTCACCAGGAAGAAGTTTACTTTTTGTGGAATTATTAATTTCTTCTATTGTTTTATCTCCTTGAAGATAAGCTATTATTTTTTTCCAGTTATCTAAAAGATCTATTTTTCTCACAAGCATAACAAGAGTATAATTAAGTTCAGGTACTTTATCAAATCCTTTCCTTTTAAGGAAAGTTCTTATTTCATCTCCAGATTTTTCAGTATCGTATAAAATTTCTCCAGTTTTTTTTGTATTCATAATCTTAGGAATTTTTGAAGTTCTTCCTTTATTTCTAAGATATTTTGAAAGAGGAATAACTTTACTTTCATTATAGAATTCTACAGCAAATTCATTAAAAGTCATACCATCAGGAATTCTTCCCTCTTCTATATAATCTATATATTCATCAACTTTTTTAAAATCAACCATTTATATCTCTCCTTTTAAACATTACTATGTTAATTATAGCATGATTAAAAGTAAATTCACAACTGATTTATTACTTTAGGGATATGTGGTATAATCATAATAGACGATGAAAGGAGATAAAATATTTATATGAGATTAGATAAATACTTAACAGAATGTGGAATAGGAAGCAGAAAAGAAGTAAAAAAAATTATAGACAGTGGTGCTGTTTCAGTTAATGAAAAAACAGTTTCATCACCTAAAGAAAATGTTAATGAAGAAAAAGATATAGTAAAATATAATGAAAAAATTATAAAATATAAAAAATTCCGATATTATATTTTAAATAAAATTTCGGGATATATTACAGCAGTTGATGATCCTAGAGAAAAAACTGTAATGGATATTCTTCCTGATTGGGTAATAAAAAAGGATCTTGCTCCTGTTGGAAGACTTGATAAAGATACAGAAGGACTTCTACTTCTTACTAACGATGGGCAGCTTAATCATAGACTTCTTTCTCCTAAAAGTCATGTTGATAAAACTTATTATGCAGAACTTGAAAAGGATATTTCTGAAGACGATTTAGAAAAATTAAGAAAAGGTGTTGATATTGGTGGGTATATTACAATGCCTGCAGAAGCAAAAAAAATAGAAGAGAAAAAAATTCATCTTACTATAAAAGAAGGAAAATTCCATCAAGTTAAAAAAATGTTAGAAGCTGTAAATAACAAAGTAGTATATCTTAAAAGAATTTCTTTTGGAAAATTAGAACTTAAAGAAATGGAACTTGGAGAAGTGAAAGAAGTAGAGATAGGAGATATAGAATAAAAATTATTTAAATTATTTAATAGGACTTTTATGAAATGAAAATTTAAAAAGGAGGGATAATCTTGGATTTTGATATCATAAACAGAAGCAACAGTGAAGTTACAGTCAGAAGAAGAAAAAAAAGAGAAAAAGAAAATAGAAAATCCATATTTGAAATTTACAGAAGTGAAAAAACTATGAAAGATTATCTTTTCTATCTTAATGATTTCTTACTTTTTGTATATGATAATGGGGAGCCTATACAGAGAGATGAAATTGTAGAACTTATGTCTGATATATCTGAAGAGGATGTAGAAGATTATCTTTCACATCTTTTGTATGAAAGAAATTTAAAAAAAACATCTGTGAATAAAATTATTTCGGCATTAAAATCTTTATATAATGAACTTGAAAAACATGGAGTAAAAAATCCTTTTAAGTTTGTGAAACTTTTTAAAACTGGAAGAAATATTGATAATATTTTAAAAGTTTCTTTTGAAGATATAAAAAAAATATTAGATACATATAAAGTATATGGAGAAAAAGAGTATAGAAATACAATTATTCTTTATACGCTTTTTTATACTGGAATGAGAAGTCAGGAATTAATAAATGTCCGATACAATAATATTCTTAAAAGAGATAATGATTACTTTATAAAATTGGAAAAAACTAAAAGTGGAAGAGAACAGTATAAACCAGTTCATGAAATTCTTGTAAAAAAGCTGAATGAGTATAAAAATTTTGTAATGAATATGTATAATTTTTCAGAAGAAGATATGGAAGAAAAATTTGTCTTTCCTAGTTCTTTTCAAAAAAATACTCAGCTTTCATATAAAGCACTATATAATATAATTCAAGAAATGGGAAAATCTATTGGAATAGATATAAGCCCACATAATATAAGACATGCTATTGCAACTGAACTTTCTGCAAATGGTGCTGACATTTTAGAAATAAGAGACTTTTTAGGTCATGCTGACACTAGAGTAACTGAGATTTATATAAATGCAAAAAGTATCCTTGATAAAAGGGTAATTTCAAAATTACCTGAGTATTTACAAGAAAATGAAAAATAAATTTTATTTTAATAATAATTACAAAATACAAAAAATAATAAAACATAAAAATAATAATTATTTAAAAAATATAATTAGATATAATTAATATTATATTGAGTTTTATTATTTTTATATAAAAAATAATTATTATTTTAAAATAATTATATGATGTTTTATATTTCTATTTAAATATTTTTTATAATAGGACTATTTTTGCTAAAAATTTACAGGGCTGTATGAGATTATAAAATAAAATTTTCAGAGAAAATATGAAAAATTTATAAATAATTCCAAATATACAGCCCTGTATTTTTCTTCTTTTAATAAAAGTCCTATTAAAAATTATTTTGAAATTTTAATTTATTTGTTAAATTCGTATTTAAAAAATGGTTTTAATATTTCTTTGTTATATTTAAAAGCAGGATTTCCTGAAGAACGAGGCCCTATTGTATATTGTTGGAATTGGAAATATACATAGTCACCATCAAAAAACATAATTGAGTTATCAAGATTTACTCCTAAAGTATTTTCAAAATATTTTCCTGACTTATTATTTTTTATAGCTTGTAATATTCCTTTTTCTATAGATTCTTTTGCACTTCTTATAAACACATCATCAAAAGTCAAAATTTTACCTGTTAAATTATCAATGTTATAACTACTTAAAACAGTTTCTCCGTTAGCTCCACCACCGTAAGAATAATTGTTTGTAACAACAGAAGTAACTCCAAAGCTATTTTTATACTCTTTAAAACTAATAACTGCTTCTGCTTTAGCAACAGAACCTGTTTTTTTAAGTTCAGCCCCTTCAAACTCTGCTTTTCTTACAGCTGTAAGTATTTCATTTGTAAATGCTCCGTTTAAATCAGTCATAGGTTGACCATCAAATTTAAATTGTGGAACTGTAAGGTTATAAGAAAAATCCTTACTTGTTTTTTCTTTCTTTATAGATTCCACCTGAACATCTGCAAAAGCTATAGATGAAATCAATAAAAAAGGAACAATAATTTTTTTAGCGTTCATAATTTATTACCTCCTTAATAATTTGCTATATCTTAATGATAGCATTTTAAAAATCATTTTACAATGAAAAAGTTGTTTCTTTCAGCTTTTATGAAATAATTTTTTTCATAGATATGCATAATTTAAAAAATATATCGGAAAATAAGAATCTTTATTTTAATATTTTTATCTTTGAAAAATCAGAAAATAGAAAAAATTAGAATGTCATATATTGACCTAAAGCTATAGTTTATAAAGTAAAACTATTGATTATGAATTTGGATTGTGCTATTATTAGTGTAATATTTTTATGTGAAATAGGGGTGAGGGTTTATGAATTTTGTATTTATATCACCAAATTTTCCAAAAAATTATTGGAATTTTTGTAGGGGACTTAAAAATAATGGTGTAAATACTCTAGCAATAGGAGATGAAGAATATGATAATTTAAGCACTGAACTTAAAAATGTCTTAAATGAATATTATAAAGTATCATCTCTTGAAAATTATGATGAGGTTTACCGTGCTTGTGCATACTTTACTTTTAAATATGGTCGTATTGATTGGCTGGAATCAAATAATGAATACTGGCTTTTAAGAGATGCAAAACTTCGTACTGATTTTAATATTAATACAGGACTAAAAGAAGATAGAATCGGAGGAATAAAATATAAAAGTCAGATGAAAGAATTTTATAAAAAAGCTGGAGTTCTGATAGCTCGTTATCATATAGTGACTCCATATTATGAAGATGGTAAAAAATTTATAGACGAGGTAGGATATCCTGTTGTAGTAAAACCAAATAATGGGGTTGGAGCTGCTGCAACATATAAACTTTCTAATGATGAAGAAATGAAGTATTTCTATGCTACACATGATAAAAATGTAGAATATATAATGGAAGAATTTATAAACGGAGAACTTTTATCTTACGATGGAATAGCTGACAGCAAAAAAGATATAATATTTGAAACTGCCCATGCTTATCCTGTTCCTGTAATGGATCTTGTAAATGATCAGATAGATCTTATTTACTATTCATATAGAGAAATACCACAAGATTTAAAAGAAGCAGGAAGAAAAACTGTAAAATCATTTGATACTAACAGCCGTTTTTTCCACTGTGAATTTTTTAGACTTCTTGAAGATAAAAAAGGACTTGGAAACAAGGGAGATATTGTAGGTCTTGAAGTAAATATGCGTCCTCCAGGAGGATTTACTCCTGATATGATGAATTTTGCTAATGATATTGATGTTTATCAAATCTGGGCTGATATGGTTACAACTGACAAAGGAAATTTTGATAAAAATTCAAGACCTTACCATTGTGTTTGTCTTGCAAGAAGAGATATGCATAATTATGTTTTCTCACAAGAAGAAGTTATTGAAAAATACAAAGACAGCATAGTTATGAAAGAAAGAATGCCAGATATTATGTCTGCTGCTATGGGAAATGATATGATTATTGCAAGATTTAAAACACTAGATGAATGTTTTGAACTTGGTAATATGTATTTGAAAAAATATTAATAATAACTGCTTATATAATCTTACAGGGGGGATTTTAAAATGCATACTGCATATTATAAGGAATACAGCCACTCTCTAGGGAGAGATATGGAATTTATGGTTTACGGACATAGTGGAAAACCTTGTGTTGTTTTTCCTGCACAAGATGGACGCTTCTTTGATTTTTATAATTTTGGAATGATAGATGCTGTTGCTGAATTTATAGAGCAAGGAAAACTTCAGCTTTTCTGTGTTGATAGCATAGACCTTGAGAGTTGGTCAAAAAAAGATGGAGATTATCACGAAAGAATAGTACAACACGAAAGATGGTTTAATTATATAGTAAATGAAGCAATTCCAAAATTTAGATATATTCATAATCAAACTGCTCACGAAGATTATCACGGAAAATTTATGACAACAGGATGCAGTATGGGAGCTTATCATTCTGCTAATTTCTTTTTCCGCCGTCCTGATATTTTTGATAATCTTATAGCTCTTAGTGGACTATATGACGCAAGATTCTTTTTTCCAAATTATAATGACAGCCTGATATACGATAACTCACCTGTTGATTATTTAAAAAATATTCCTTGGGAACATTATTATCTTAATATGTATAGACACTCTGAAATAGTAATTTGTGTAGGGCAAGGAAAATGGGAAAATGAATGTATTGAAGATACAAATAAGATAAAAGGAATATTAGAAAAACTTCAAGTTCCTGCATGGATTGACTATTGGGGGCATGATGTTGATCATGACTGGCCTTGGTGGAAAGTTCAGCTTCCATATTTCCTTAAACATATGTTATAATTTTATTGTACTGATATTTTATCTAAGGAGTTTAAAATGATAATAAAAGAAGAAATTTTTATAGAACCTTTTAATCTTTCAAGAATGCTTCATATCTATATTCCTGATGAAATTAAAAAAGGAGAAAGATTTCCTGTTTTATATATGTTTGATGGACATAATCTCTTTTTTGATGAAGATGCTACTTATGGAAAATCATGGGGAATAAAAAATTTTCTTGATAAAGCAGAGGGAAAGATAATCATTGTAGGTCTTGAATGCAATCATGAAGGAAATATGAGGCTTTGTGAATTTTCTCCTTACTCATTTACTGATAAAAGATTTGGATTTATAGAAGGACTTGGTAAAATTACTGTTGATTGGATTGTAGATATATTAAAACCCTATATAGATGAAAAATATCCAACTCTTTCTGAAAGAAAATATACAGGAATAGGTGGTAGTTCTATGGGAGGACTTATGTCTGTTTATGCAGTTGGAGTAAGATCTGATATATTTTCAAAAGCAGCCTGTGTATCTCCTTTTTATGACCATGTTTTTGGAAGACTTGCAAATGAAATATCAAAATCACAATTTAATCCTGATACTAAAATATATATAAGTTGGGGAAGAAAGGAGTTCAGAGGTTCAAAAGAACTTGCTATAGGAACAGAGAAAAATCTTGCTATGGCAAGAATTTTTTCTTCAAAAGGTGCCCAAGTTTTCCCACATCTTATAATTGAAGGAGAACATACTGAAGCTTCATGGGAAAAAGAGCTTCCAATGATTTTTTATGAACTTGATTTAATAAAATAACAAATAAGGGAGACTTCATTTTTGAAATCTCCCTCTTTTTTATATTTTATTTTTTATATTCAGCATATAAATCTGCTATCATTTTATCTGTATCAAGATTATTTTGTTCAATGTCTTTAAAGTATCTGTAAGTACCAACTTTTAATTCTAAAGTTGCATCTTCATCAGAAACAATAATTCCATTTCTATGCATTTGAAGAGCTGATATTGTCCACATGTGATTTACTCCCTCTTCTACTGCATGTTGAAGAGCTCTTGCTTTTCCTGCTCCATTTACAAGAATTAAAACTTCATCTGCATCCATTACAGTTCCTACTCCAACAGTAAGAGCAAGCTTTGGAACTTTAGTTATATCTCCTCCAAAAAATCTTGAGTTTGCTATAATAGTATCGTGAGTAAGTTCTTTATCTCTTGTTCTTGAACTTAAAGATGAACCTGGTTCATTGAAGGCAATGTGTCCATCTGGTCCAATTCCTCCAACAAATAAGTTTATTCCTCCATAAGATTTTATTTTATCTTCATATCTTTGACATTCAGCTTTATAATCTGTTGCCATTCCGTTAAGCATATTGATATTTTCAGGTTTAATATCCACATGATCAAAAAGGTTTGTATGCATATAATTGTAATAACTTTGCTCATTGCTTGGCTCAAGTCCTACATATTCGTCCATGTTGAAAGTTACAACATTTTCAAAAGATAAGATGCCATCTTTATAGAATTGAACTAATCTTTTGTACATATTAACAGGAGTTCCTCCAGTAGGAAGTCCTAAAACAAAAGGTTTTTCTTTTGTAGGTTTAGCTTCCAATATTCTTCTTGCTACATGTACAGCAGCCCAGTCACAAAAATTTTTATCTGTTATTACTAATCTCATTTTATCCTCCTAAAAACATTTATACATTCCTTACATAAATAGGATAACACTTTATTCATAAAAAATCAACCAAAAAAGAAATAAAAATACAAATTTTAAAATAAATTTTGAATTATTTTTTCAAAATTAATTCATTAATCTGAATATTTCAAGATATAATGGTTTTATATTTATATTCTACATTTTAAAGTCACTTACAAGTTTTATAGCATCTCCTATATATTTTTCAGCAAGCTGCTTGTTTTCAGTTATAAGAGCAACATAGATTATATCTATAATTGTTAGTTGTGCAATTCTTGAAGAAAGGGCAGTTGAACGAAAATTATTTTTTTCAACTATTGTACTTATTTTAATATCAGCGAGATCTCTTATAGGATTTGATGACATCTGTGTAACAGAAATTATTTTTACTTTTCTTTTTTTAGCTTCTTTTACAAGATTATAAATATCAAGAGTTTTTCCTCCTTGTGAAATTACAAATACAGCATCGTTTTCATTAAGAGTGGAAATACTAGCAAGAAGAATATGATAATCAGACTCACATGTGGAATTCATACCTAATTCCCCAAGTTTATAATGAAAGTCTTTAGCAACTATTCCTGAATAACCTGCTCCAAGTATAAAAATTTTTCTTGCATTTTTTAATACATCAATTGCCTGTCTGATACTATTCACATCAAGAATAGAATATGTATCTTGAATTATATTGCTATTTGCATAAGCAATTTTTTTTACAAGATCTTCCAATCCATCTGTTTCATGGATATCTTCATAAATGAAATTTACTTTGTCTTCTACATCTCTTCTTCCCATGTCTCTTCCAAAAGAGATTTTAAATTCAGGAAAACCAGAATATCCTAATTTTTTTGCAAACCTTACAACAGATGCTTGGCTGACTTTACATTTATCAGCAATCTGATAAGTATTCATATATACTATTTTATCAAGATGCTGAAGAATATATTTACTTATTTTCTTTTCTTTAGCTGTCATTTCATTGTGCATTTCTTTAATTTTTGATATTACACTCATTTATTTATACTCCTTTCCTTGATATATGTTTCTTGATTTTAATTTTTTTTGAATATCATTTAAAACCCCTCTTTTATCTGTACTCCATAAAGGCAGAAAAAGATCTTCTTTTTTAGCATCTCCTGTAAGTCTGTGAACAACTATATTAGGATTTAATATTGATATAATTTCTATAACAATATCTGTGTATTCATCTTTTTCAAAAACTTTAAACTTATATTCATTATAATATTTTTCAAGAGGACTATTTTTTAATATATAAAGAAGATGAATTTTAATTCCCCATGAATTTACATTATTTATAAGCTGGGCTGTATTAATAATATCTTCTTTTGTTTCAAAAGGAAGTCCCACTATCATATGTGTTACAAATTTTATATTTCTGCTGTTTAATTTTTCACAAGCTTCAATATAGCATGAAGTCTTATATCCCCTGTTTATAATCTCTGCTGTATTATTTTTTGCAGTTTGTAATCCAAGTTCTATCCAAAGAAAAAATTTATTATTGATTTCTGATAAGAGGTTTAAAACTTCATCATTTAAACAATCGGGCCTTGTAGCAATAGCAATTCCCATAACTTTTTCATGAGATAATGCTTCGTAATATATTTTTTTTAAATATTCTATAGGGGCATAAGTATTTGTAAAATTTTGAAAATAAGCTATTACATTATTATTTTCATTTTTACCAGAAATAAATTCAAGTTGTTCTTCTATCTGTTTTGTTATAGAATTTCCTCTCTCTCCAGTAAATTCTCCACTTCCTCTGTCACTGCAAAAAAGACAACCTTTTGAAGATATAGTTCCATCTCTGTTTGGACATGTAAATCCTCCATCAAGAGAAACTTTATATATCTTATGACCAAAAGTTTCTTTTAAATAATTATTTAAAGAATAAAACCTGTCATTATTATTTTTATTATTCATATTCCCCCTTTATACTTTAAAAAATTATTTTACAATCATTACAAATCAATGTTGATTTCTTATATTAAAAATTATATAATATAGAAAAATACTAAAACACTAAATTATCAGGAGGCATTAAAATGGAATTAAAAGATAAAATAGTTGACTTATTAAAAAAATCAGAACCTATGAAGGGTGGGGAAATAGCTGAAGCTCTTGGAGAAGATAAGAAAGCTGTTGATAAAGCTCTTAAAGATTTAAAAAAAGACGAAGCTATAATCTCTCCAAAAAGATGCTACTATTCTATTGAGAAATAATTGTTCATTTCCTTGGAGCTGTTGCAGATTTATAAAAATAAAATTTTATTTTTATAATTTAGAAAATACAACAGCTCCATTTTTTATAATTATTAGATTATAAAGGAGAATTAGCTTTTCTCTCCAGCTTTGAAAATATACATCCACAATAATCTTGTCTATAAAGATTATATTCTTTTGAAATTTTTATACTTTCTACATATCTTCCTTTTTTCTTAAAGTCTCCATAAAGATATTTAATTTTATATTCTTTTTCAAGTTTTTCTCCTATTTCATTTATCCATGCAGAATTTTTCATAGGGCTTATTGAAAGAGCAGTAGTAAAATAATCATATCCCTCTTCTGCTGCTTTTTGTGCTGTTTCTTGCATACGAAGGTTATAACATTTATAACATCTTTCTCCTCCCTCTTTTCTATCTTCTAATCCTTTAATCTTTTCAAAAAAATCTTCTTTTGGATTATATCTCCCCTCTTTTACAGGAATATCATAATGTCTCTTTTTTATATATTCAATCATTTCTTCATATCTTTTATGATATTCATCATTTTCTGTGATATTTGGATTATAGTAAAAAATAGTTATTTCAAAGTACTCTTTTAAAAGTTCAATTACTGTTGAACAACATGGAGCACAACATGAGTGAAGAAGAAGTTTAGGTTTACTTCCTCCTTCTTTTTTTATGTTTTCTAAAATTTTTTGCATTTCTAAGTCATAATTAATTTTCATCATTTCATCAACACCTCTATCTATTTATTTTATTACAATACATTTGTTTTAGCAAGTTTTATTTCCTTTATATTAAAATTTATGAATTAAAAAATCATAATTTTAAAGTTACTATAATAAAATAAAAGTTAGTGATATAATAGTAAAAGATAAATAAATTGTCTAATAAAAGGAGATAAGATGGATATAGATTTTAAAAAAGCTGAATTAGGAGATTTAAATTATTATCTTTTAAAAAATATGAGAGATGTATTTTTAGAAGAAGAAAGTGAAATAAGAGATAATACTCTTTTTATTCCTGAGTATTCTCTTTCTATTCGTCCTGATGTTATAAAATCAGATGAAAGTATGGCAGTTATAAATTATCATCTTTATTCTGAAAAATGGGATAGAGAGATTTTTGAGTGTTCTGCAAGTATGGGGACTGACAGAAAACATGCTCTTTCAATGGCAGAGGGAAGTTTTTGCTTTGGAATAATGTCAGGAATTAAGTTTATGATGAATGGAGAATCTTTTAAAGAGATAGAAACAGAATACAATGGAATTCACAAATGGAAAATGTACAGCAGTAATATTGTTGGAATGGGTGATATACCTGAAACAAAGAATCCAAATGAATTTTGGAAAATTTTAGAAAATGAGATTCCTAAGTATTTAGGAAATCAAAAAATATCATATATTAAAGTCTTTGCTGCTAAAAATAATAATCAAATTACAGGTGAATGCCGAATAAATGATGAGCCTATAAAAGAATTGGGAGAACTTATTGCTGACTATGCCTCTCAGTGGAATACTGAAAATTTTGGTTCAAAGAAACAATTCTTTTTTGCTGTTCAAGAAAATTCAACTTATATTCCATATCCTTATAATGAAGAAGAGATAGAAAAATTTGTTCTTGAGGCAGCTTATATGTTTGACAAATGTGAAACAGAAAAAGATTTAGATGATATGATTGTACAACTTGGAGAAAAGACAAAAGATTATGATTTAGCAGAAGAACTTATAAATTTTATTCCTGAAATATGTGCAGAGAGAGGTTTTCCAGATATTACATATCCAGAAAAAATAAATATATGTATTGGGGAAGATAAAATTCTTGAAGTAAATAAAAGTCAGATTTTTTCATATAGCATGATTAAAAAAGCCGTTAATCATATGATTGATCATGGACATATTTTAAAAGACTTGTATTTTAAATATATAGGAATAAGTTCTACATATAATGTAATATGCAGAGCAAAAGAAAAAGATGGAATTGATATTACTAAGGAAAAAGGTGCAGTAATTTCAACTGCCTATGGTTTTTCATCAGAATATAAATTGAGATAGAGGGATATAGTTAAATTTTATTTTTAGTGATATAATAACCTAGAGAATAAATTACATTAAGGAGAGAACTATGGAAAAGAAATATGTTGTGAAAAGCAAAATAAGAAAATATCCTTTTATCTGTGATATGCTTCTTGGATTTTGTGCAGTATACCTTGCTATGTCACTGTTTTTTATAGGGGCAGATAAATGGAATGAAAATACTGCAAAATTTATTTTCTTTATTTTTGCAATAGCCTATGGATTTTATGGAAGTATTAAAAGACTTATAACTTATCGTATTATATCTGTTACAGAAAAAGAGTTTACGATAATTCGTCCATTTATTTTAAAATCTAAAACTTATGCTAAAAAGTATATAAAAGAAATAATAATTGATGATAGCAGTATTGGAAAGAAAATGTTTGTAGATGTTAAAATATATATGAATAATGGTGAAACTATTATTTTTTCAAATCGTGAATTCAGTAATTTTGGAGAACTTGTAAAAACATTTGAATCAAAAATATCAACAGTGAAAATTGAAAAATTAAAACAATATTTTTAAAAATACATCACTAAGTAAACTTAAGTTTAGGAGGTACAGATGATAAGCAGACTTATTACTGAAGAAAGAAAAAAGCAACTTGAGACTTTTAAATATCCTGATGATATTCTTACATATCTTGATAAAATGCAGGAAGAACATCACTATACTGATGAAGAAATGGAAAAAGATTTAGGTGTTGCTTTGTGGAAAGCTTATGCTCTTAATAACAGCGGAAGTTATTCTGCTTTTGCACTTTCTGAAAAAATATTAAAAAAAGTTGAAAATGAAGGTTTTGATACAGGAGTGTGGTGTTCAAGATATTCATATGCCCTTATGTGTCTTAGAAAATTTGATGAATCTCTTACATATATTATTCATGGAACAACTGTTGCACCAGATTATCCTTGGGGCTGGCTTCAGCTTGCAAGACTTTATTACAAGCTTAATATGATAGACCATACACTTGAAGCTATATCAAAAGGGCTTACTCTTGTTCCAGGAGATCCTGATTTCTTAGCTTTTAAAGATGATGTAAAAAATAGAAGAGATTTTGAAACTGTAATGTCTCGTTATATTGATGGATAGTTATAATATAAATGCCACAGAATAATAATATCTGTGGCATTTTCTATATTTATTTTTCATTAACTTTTTTTACAGCTTCCAAAAATTCTTCCATGCTTATATCATAACGATTTAATTTAGAAAGAAGTTGTTTTCCATTAGAATATCCTATTCCAAGAACTTTTCCAAGTTTTTCTCTTAAAGTTTTTGAATCTGGATATCCAGTTAATCTATGTTCTATAAGAATTTCAGGTTTGAAAACTTCTCTTTTTTCAGAAGATTCACATCTTGCTTTTTCAAGAGCTTTTATTATAGCTTCTGGACTGGCATTTTCAACACCAATATCCCCATTTTTAGTTCCTTCGGCTCTGTTTATATAAGCATGCTTAGCTTCTGGAAATCTTTTTTGAATATAGTCTCTTATTTTAAGACCAGCAAAATCAGGATCTGTAAGAACAACTATTCCTTTTCTTTCATATGCAGCTTTTACTTTTTCAATATTTTTTCCCACAGAAAATCCATTTACTGCAACTACTTCAGCATCTACGGCAGCTTTAACAGCAGTAATATCATCTCTTCCTTCAACAACAATTATTTCTTTTATATGTGGTTTCATATGTCTTATACCTTTCTGAATATATTTTATTTCTTTAATTATTATAACAGAAAATCTTAAAAAAATAATATAATTATTTAAAAAAGTTTCTATATATTATTTTTTATTTATAATAAAGTATGGTTTTAAAAGATTATCAAGGATAGGTTCTATTCCAAGGAATTTTTTAAAAGTTTCATACTCTGCATATTTTTTTTCTAAAGATTCAGGTTTTGCTTTTTCTTTTATTCCTCTTATAAGAATATTTTTAGGAGTGTGCTCCATATCTATAAATTCCATCACTTGAGTTTTAAATCCACATAACTCAAGAGCCTGAGCTCTGAAAGCATCTGTTGCCACTGAAGTAAATTTTTCAAGAAGTATACCATGCTTTCCTATAGCATTTTCTTTATTAAAGAATTCACTCTCTTTATTTGAACTCATTTTTTGATTAAATTCATGCTGACAACATGGAACAGCAAGAATAGCCTTTGCATTAAGTTCAAGTCCTTTTAAAAGAGCATAATCTGTTGCATTATTACAAGCATGAAGAGAGAAAATTATATCTACATCTTTTAATTTATCAAAATCTTTTATATCTCCTGTAAGGAATTCAAGATTTTCGCAATTTAGTTCACGGGCAACTTTATTACAGTAATCCATTACATCTTTTTTTAAATCAAGCCCTATAATTGTAAATTTCATATCTTTTATATTTTTAAGATAGTGATGAAGAGCAAAAGTAAGATATGATTTTCCACATCCAAAATCTACAACTTTTATTGTATCAGTTATAAGTTTTTTACTTTTTAATTCTTTTATTGTATCATCAATAAATTAAAGATATTTATTAATTTGTCTGAATTTATTATAACTATCTTTGAAAACTTCTCCTTTTTCTCCCATAACTCCAAGTTTAATTAAAAAAGGTATAGGTGTTCCCTCTTCTAAAAGATAATTTTTTGTTTTATTATGTTCAAGTGATGTTATCTCTCTTGAATTTTTTGTTATTTTTACTGTAAAATCATTTTTTCCTTTTAAAATCTGATAATCTCCCTCTGTTGTAAAAATCATAAATTGTTTGAAATTATCAAGAAGTTCTTTCATTTTTTCTATACTCTCTTCTGTTGTCAGATTTGAATGATAAGCTTTATTATTCTGAAATTGTTCAAACTGAAAAAAGAAATTGTTTTTTAGCATAAGAGGCTTAATCACTGCTTTTGAATAAGGATAGTTCCCTTTCATATTTGAAATTATTCCTTTTACAAGAATTCTTTTTTCAAGAAAGCCTTTCAGCAGTTCTTCTATGTATTCTCTGTTATATTTCATTATTATACTCCTAAAAAAATATTTTTGTTCACCAAATAAATACTATCATAGTATATAAAATATGTCTAGAATATGTTAATTTTTATTAAAAAATTCATTATTCCTAACTGCTCTATAACAGATTTTCTCAAATCAGAAAAAATAATCTTTACAAGATACATTAATATTATATACTTAATAATGAAGAGAAGTATTAAATAATAAATATTTGAGAATTTTTTGGAGTTGATTAAAATGAAAAATAGTTTTTTTAAAAAATATGAATGTAAACTTTATGCTTTTGGAACGGTATTTCTTTGGGCATCAGCTTTTGTTTTTACAAAAGTAGGGCTTCAATATTTCACAGCCTCGGCATTGGGACTTTTTAGATATATTTCAGCTTCTTTGGCTCTTCTTGTTATTGGGTATATTAAAAAAATAGGATTTCCTGAAACGAGAGATATTCCGAAATTTCTTTTTTCAGGTGCTGTAGGTTTTACTCTTTATATGATTACTTTTAATAAAGGTTCTCAGTCACTTACATCTGCCACAGGAAGTGTTATAATAGCAATAGCTCCAATTCTTACGGCTGCTTTTTCATCTTTTATATTTAAAGAAAAAATAAATTTTAAAGGCTGGTTGTCAATTATGGTTTCTTTTGTAGGAATACTCGTCCTTGCCTTATGGAATGGAGTTTTTTCTATAGATATTGGAATTATTTTTATGCTCAGTGCAGCAATCCTTCTTGCAGTATATAATATAACTCAAAGAGAATATGTAAAAAAATACACAGCTTTTCAATCTACATCTTATAGTATTTTTGCAGGTACAGTTCTTCTTATGATATTTCTTCCTGAAAGTATTCCACAGCTTATAGGTGCAGAACCTAAAGCATGGCTTATCCTTATATATCTTGGAGTTTTTCCAAGTGCCATAGCATATATCTGGTGGAGCAAGGCTCTTTCAGTTGCTGAAGTTACTAGTGAAGTAACAAATTTTATGTTTGTCACTCCTCTTATCTCTGCTGTTATGGGTTCTCTTATAATAAATGAGATGCCTTCACTGGAAACATATATAGGAGGGGGAATTATTCTTTCAGGGCTTATTTTGTTTAATAAATATAGATAACCTTCTATATATTATATAATGAAGAAACTAATAATAAAAAATACTCTCTCATATTTGAAAGAGGATTTTTATTTATAATTTTATATTTATTTTTAGTTAGCTGGAGTAGCAACTGTTCTTTGAGATCCTCTCATTTTTACGAAGAAAAGGAATCCAAAAAGAAGTGCCATTCCAAATGGTAAAGCTATAAATAAGCTTCTTGTATAACCAACGATTATATATGATACAAATGATATTCCTGCAACTGTTAAAGCATATGGAAGCTGAGTATAAACATGGTTTACATGGTTACTTTGTGCACCAGCTGATGCCATTATTGTTGTATCAGATATTGGTGAACAGTGGTCTCCACATACAGCTCCTGCCATACAAGCTGAAATTGCTATAATCATCATTTGAGGATCATTTTCAAATACTGCAACAACTATTGGAATTAAGATTCCGAATGTTCCCCAAGAAGTTCCAGTTGCAAATGCAAGTCCAACACCTACTAAGAATATAATTGCTGGAAGCATGTTCATAAGTCCTGCTGCTGAAGTTTCCATTAAACCTGCAACATATGGAGCAGCTCCAAGGCTATCAGTCATAGCTTTTAAAGTCCAAGCAAATGTAAGAATTATTATTGCAGGAACCATTGCTTTAAATCCTTCTGGAATACAGTTCATACATTCATGGAAAGAAAGAACTTTTCTTATTGAATAGAATCCAATAGTAATTATTATAGCAAAAATACTTCCAAGAGCAAGTCCAACTGATGCATCACTGTTTGAGAAAGCTTCAACAAATCCTGCTCCACTGAAGAATCCACCACTATAAATCATACCAGTTACACAACAGATTATTAAAAGAATAATTGGAATTACTAAATCTAACACAGAACCTTTAGAACTTACATTTGCTTCTTCTGTCACAAATGAACGGTCAGCTGTTGTAAATAAATCTCCATTGAAAGCATTGTCTTCATGTGTTTTCATTGGTCCATAATCTACACCAAGAATAACAAGTAAAAGCATCATTGTTATTGTAAGAAGTGCATAGAAGTTAAATGGAATTGCATTAATAAATACTGAGAATCCATCTTCACCAGGAACAAATCCAGTAACTGCTGCTGCCCAAGAAGATATTGGAGCAATTATACATACAGGTGCTGCTGTTGAATCAATTATATAAGCAAGTTTTGCACGAGATACATTATGTTTGTCTGTTACAGGACGCATTACACTTCCAACTGTTAAACAGTTAAAATAGTCATCAACGAATATAAGACAACCAAGAAGAATTGTTGCAAGTTGTGCTCCTACACGAGTTTTAATTCTTTTACTTGCCCATTGTCCGAATGCTCTTGAACCTCCTGCAGCATTCATAAGACAAACCATTCCACCAAGAATAACTAAGAATATTAAGATACCAACATTATAAGAATCTGCAAGAACTGTTACAAATCCATTTTGAAGAATATGTACCATAGTTCCTTCAAAAGTAAATCCTGAATAGAAAAGTCCTCCAACTAATATCCCTATGAAAAGAGAACTAAAAACTTCTTTTGTTATAAGAGCAAGAACTATTGCAACAATTGGAGGGACAAGTGCCCAGAATGTTGAATATAAAGCTGGCTGATAAGCTGCTTCTTCAGCAAATGCTGCTGTAGAAAGCATTAAGAATGTTAAACCTAAAAATGAAACTAGTCTGAAAAATCTGTTACCCATAAGAAATACCCCCGTTTATTAAAAATTTAAATTATTGATACAAATAAAAAAACCATAAACTGATTTTTGAAGATTCACAAAAATGAGTTTATGGTTTAATATTTAAATTAACTAGTATAAATATAAAAATATTAAAAAACCAATGATAGCTCTCCACATTATTGTGACAGTCCATAGTATCTTATACTAAGTCCCAAGATATACATATTTGTGTCTATATATATCTTTCGGCGGTTTCCCCTTTCAATGAAAACGATACACAAATCTTAATGTTTTCAGTTACTTTTGAATCCCGCAACCTCTATCTTCTTGTTTTGTATTTTGTTGAACTAAGTTTACTACCAAATGAAAATATTGTCAACCCTATTTTTTAAAAATTTTTTTAAATTTCTTTTTACTCATATAAAAAATACAAGTTATCTTATAAAAAATTTTTATGATTTATTTTTATATGATCAAAAATATATATTTTTATTATTAAAATTCTAAATATTTTAAATTATAAATTATTTTTAGGGTTTTTTATAAAAATAAAGCCCATTATGGGGGAGGTGTGAGAGGTTATTTGCTGTTTCTCCAGTTATGGAAATAATCACAAATAATATTTGCAATTATTCCAGACAAGATACTTAACAAGAAATCCATCTGAAACACCTCCATATATGTTTGAGTCAACTGCTTACAAAAGGCGCTACCCTCTTATAAACATGAAATAAGCTTTCACCGAAGTGAAAGCCTATATCATAGCGTTTTTAATGCTCAAACATATATGGATTTTATCCCAGCCATAACGGGTTGTTTCTTGAATATATTATAAGATTATTTTCTTATTTTGTCAATGTGATTACAAAATAAAAAATATTAAAAAAATATTATAAAAAATAAGAATTATTTAAGTATAAATAATTTTAATTAACTATATGCTCTGAAATTCTTAAAAATATTTATATCAAGAAAAAGTTAATATAAATTGAAATATACCCTATTCCAAATAAAAATCCCATTAATGCTCTCTTTATATTATTACTCATTTTTATTTTAAAGAATTGTAGAAAACCATCAACAATCACAGGAAATATAAAAATGCACATTAAGATTTTATTTTTTATATATATTTTTTCAAAAATATATAAAAGATAAGTTAGCAATGAAGAAAAACTAATCATACTACAACGCCAACATAAAAAAATGTCTTATTAAAAATATGTGGTGCTCGTTCAGGGTGTTTATTACAAATTGGAAATATCATTTTCTTTTTTTTCTTCAAATTGCATTATTTTTTCTAAACTATTTTTGATACCATTAGCTAAGACATGTCCATTTGGCATATTTGAAAGATTAAAAAATAGTTCTATATTTTCCATATTGATATCTTTAAACTCTATTCTTAAACATTCTAAAGATGATACTTCTTTTATATCACATGCAACAAGAAAATCTACTATATCTCCACCTACATTAACATCATCTGTTCTAACAGAAAGTAACTCAATTTTAAAAATATCATTAAAATTAAATTCTTTATAATTTACAAAATCTTTTGTAAATAGACATTTTTTTGCATGTGTGTCAATATAAATAATAGGGGAATAATTTTTATGATATATATAGTTAATTTTTTTATCAATTTTAAAGTTTTTAGGTAAAATATTTTCTTCAAAATTTTTAGCTTTTGTTTCAATTTCTGTTTTTAATTGTTCCCTTATATTTTTTTCTTTTTCTCGTTCTGCTTCTGCATTTTTTCTTATTATTTCTATTCTTTTTTCTTCTTCTGCTGCCTTACTTGCCCCGTCCAATGATGCTATAACCCAGCATAGAAACCAAGCTAATCCAAGCATAAGAATAAATCCCATAATGTTTCCTCCTTCAGTTTATAAAAAATTTAATGTGTTATAATTAATTATAAGCTTTTATACAAAAAAAATTAGTTGATTTCATACTAAAAAATTAATATCTTTATTTTAAATAATAACAAAAAAAACAGCTAATTTTACTTTGAAATTAGCTGTTTAAATAGTTATAATTAATTATCTACTTATAGCTTAATGAGCTATTTTATTATCATCATTATAACATTCAGATATAATTTTTTCAAATTAAAATACTTTTAACTTTTTAAAAATAAAATCTGAAAACAAACAAAAAATAAAAAAAAGAGAGACAAAAATTTTTGTCTGCCTCTCTTTTCAAAGAATATTATTTTTTAGTTATTCTTTTACTGTAAATTTAATTTTTCCATCAACTAGTTCTGCTGTAACGCTGTCTTTTTCTTTAATCTCATTAGATAACACTTTTTTAGCAAGTTCTGTTTCAATTTCTTTTTGAATAAATCTCTTAAGAGGTCTTGCTCCATAGTGAGGATCATAAGAGTTTACTGCAAGATAATCAATAACATCATTTGTAAATTCAAGTTTAATATATTTATCTTTTAATTTTTCTTGAGTTTCTTTTAATAATTGTTTTACAATATCTTTTACAGATTCAAGAGAAAGACTCTTGAAGATAATAATATCATCAATTCTGTTTAAGAATTCAGGTTTGAAACCTTGTTTAAGCATATTGTTAACAGATTTTTTAGTTTCCTCACTTAAATCAGGATCTTCAAGAATTAAAGAACTTCCTATGTTAGATGTCATAATAATAAGAGTATTTTTAAAGTCTACAACTCTTCCTTGACCATCAGTAAGTCTTCCATCATCAAGAATTTGAAGGAATGTATTAAATACATCAGGGTGAGCCTTTTCAATTTCATCAAACAGAATAACTGAATAAGGTTTTCTTCTTACGGCTTCAGTAAGTTGTCCTCCTTCTTCATATCCTACATATCCTGGAGGTGCACCTATAAGTCTTGTAACAGAGAATTTATCCATATATTCACTCATGTCAATTCTTATCATGTTATCTTCATTGTCAAACAAATTATAAGCAAGAGATTTTGCAAGATAAGTTTTACCAACACCAGTAGGTCCTAAGAAGATAAATGAACCAATAGGTCTTCTCTTATCTTTAAGTCCTGCTCTTGCTCTTAAGATTGTATCTGCAACAAGTTTTACAGCTTCTTCTTGTCCCATAACTCTTTCGTTAAGAGATTTTTCAAGGTTAAGAATTTTTTCTTTTTCACTTTCAACAAGTTTTGATACAGGTATTCCTGTCCATTTAGAAACAATATCTGCAATCTCATTTTCTCCTACTTCAAGTTTTAAAAGAGCATGATCAAATTTTTTGTCAGATGCTTCTTGTTGTTCTTTAAGTTCTTTTTCAAGAGTTGCAAGTGTACCATATTTTAATTCAGCAAGTTTATTTAAATCATAATTTCTTTCAGCTTTTTCAATTTCAAGTTTTGTCTTATCAATTTCAGCTTTTAATTGTTTTACTTTTTCAATTTCTTGTTTTTCAACTTCCCATTGAGATTTTAAAACAGCTTTATTTGCATTTATTTCAGCAAGTTCTTTTTCAAGAGCTTTTAGTCTTTCTTTAGATGCTTCATCATCTTCTTTTTTAAGTGCTTCTCTTTCAATTTCAAGCTGCATAGATTTTCTTGTAAGTTCGTCAAGTTCACTTGGCATAGAATCTATTTCAGTTCTTATCATAGCAGCAGCTTCATCAATAAGGTCAATAGCCTTATCTGGAAGGAATCTGTCTGAAATATATCTGTCACTTAAAACTGCAGCAGAGACAATAGCTCCATCACTTATTCTTATTCCATGATATACTTCATATTTTTCTTTAAGTCCTCTAAGAACTGAAATTGTATCTTCAACAGTAGGTTCATCTACAAGAACTGTCTGGAATCTTCTTTCAAGAGCTGGATCTTTTTCAATATATTTTCTGTATTCGTCAATAGTAGTTGCACCAATAACTCTTACTTCACCTCTTGCAAGCATAGGTTTTAATAAGTTTCCAGCATCCATAGCACCGTCAGTTTTTCCTGCACCAACAATTGTATGAATTTCATCAATGAACAGAATAATTTTTCCTTCAGAAGCCTGAACTTCTTTTAATACAGCTTTTAATCTTTCTTCAAATTCTCCTCTGTATTTAGCACCTGCAATAAGTGCTCCCATATCAAGTGAGAATATTTTTCTGTCTTTTAAGTTTTCAGGAACATCTCCATTAAGAATTCTTTGAGCAAGTCCCTCTGCTATTGCAGTTTTACCAACACCTGGTTCACCTATTAGTATAGGATTATTTTTTGTTCTTCTTGAAATAATTTGAATAGTTCTTCTTATTTCTGCATCTCTTCCTATAATAGGATCTATCTTACCTTCTCTGGCAAGTTCTACCAGATCTTTTGCATATTTATCCAAAACTTCATATTTAGATTCTGGATTTTGAGAATCTACTTTTTGATTTCCTCTAATTGTTTTAATCACCTCTTTGAATTTATTCAATTCAATTCCTAATCTTTGTAATGTTTTGCATTCTTTTAATAATGCAATGAAAATATGTTCAACACTTACATAAGAGTCTCCCATTTTTTTCATTTCTTCTTCGGCATCTATAAGCACTCTGTTTGCAGCAGAGTCAAGAGATACATCTCCTAATCCGTTTCCTTCTATTTTAGGAAACTTTTCAATTTCTCTTTCCAATCCACTTATGATAGAAGAGAGATTTAAATTCATTTTTTCAATGACTCTTGGTATTAATCCTTCTTTATTTTTTAATAAAGCTAGGGCTAATATTTCATTTTTGATACTTGACTGTTTATATTTAACAGCAAGGTCTCTTGAATCATTTAATGCCAAAATTGAATTTTCAGTAAAGATATTTGGATTCATAATATTACCTCCTAGATAATCATACCAATAAAATAGTTTAAAAAACAGATTAATAATAAATTTTTCTTTCTTTCATATCATAAGACGGCATTAACTAAAAAAAAGTTTTAAAAAATTTATTTGATTTATTTTTGTAAATATGGAATAATAAAGTATCAAAATAAATATCAAAGAAAGTTTTAAAAGGAGAGACAAATGGGATTTTTTGATTTCTTAAAAGGTAAAAAAACTGAGGAATGGTTTGAAATTTATTCTCCACTTAATGGAAAAGTAATTCCTTTAAGTGAAGTTCCAGATGAAGCTTTTGCTCAAAAAATGATAGGAGACGGTTGTGCAATAGATCCAGTTCCAGGTGCTATATATGCTCCTATTGACGGTGAAATAGATATATTTGAAACTAACCATGCTGTAAGTCTTGAAGCAGCTAACGGGCTTGAAATGATAGTTCACTTCGGTATAGATACTGTTAAATTAAACAGTGAAGGTCTTACAAGAGTTGCAGATGCAGGAAGTGCTAAAAAAGGAGATAAATTAATAGAATATGATTTAGAATTTATAAAAAATAATGCTAAATCTACTAAGACTCCTATAATTATTACAAGCATGGATATGGTTGACACTCTTGAAGTTGTAGCTTCTGGAGATGTTAAAGCTGGAGATCTTTTAATGAGAGTTAAATTAAAAAAATAGTTATTACATAAAAGGGGCTTTATAAAGCCCCTTTTAAAATACTAAAATTTCAAGAATTTGTTTCATTGCTTAATATAAAATAATTTTTAATTTTACAAAGTTTATTTTATATTAATTTATTTCTATATTTTTGACTTTTAAAAGAACCTTTGTTATAATCAAATTAAAATAAATCAAAGAAAATGGGGAAAGAAAATGAATTTTTATATTAAAAATACAGAAGCAACAGAAGTTGTTGATGAAAAAATATATATGAATCTTCCTGAATATGATGAGTTTAAAAAGTTTATTCAGGAAAGGAAGCATGCTATGGGATATATAAATGAAAAATATGATGATTTTGTTCTTCTTGTTTTTCCTTCAAGACATGATATAATTCATTTTGAAATACATCATAAACTTAAGGCTGCTGTTATGGGAATCGTTGTAAAAACAGAAGAGGCTTATGAATTTATTTCAGAAAATATAGATGATAAGGATACTCATCTTGATTTTTTAAAAACTCCAAATCCTCCTGCTGTTACAGTTGAAATTCAAGAGGATTTCAAGGAATACTATAATAATTTTAAAAATGAAACAGATGAAATGATAAAAAAAATAGGAGCTGTGCTCCTTGAAATAAAAATGTAATAATTAAATTAAGGAGAAAATATGAACTCAATAGAACTTATTAAAAAATTAAGTAATGCAAATGGAGTTTCAGGATTT
Organism: Fusobacterium perfoetens; assembly: GCF_021531595.1. Lineage (NCBI taxonomy): Bacteria > Fusobacteriati > Fusobacteriota > Fusobacteriia > Fusobacteriales > Fusobacteriaceae > Fusobacterium > Fusobacterium perfoetens. The sequence goes on along the minus strand of NZ_JADYUD010000004.1, from coordinate 93,086 downwards.
GAAGATGAAGTTACAGAACTTGCAAAAGAAATTATAGGAAAAGATTATCCTGTATATGAAGATAAAATAAGAAATCTTTATATAAATAATATAGAAAAAAACGAGAGAACAAAACCTGTTGTTATGCTTGATGCTCATTCAGATGAAGTTGGATTTATGGTTCAGTCAATAGAGCCTAATGGACTTTTAAAATTTATATCTCTTGGAGGTTGGAGCAATCAGCAAATCCCTGCTCACAAAGTAAGAATTCTTAATAAAGAAGGAAATTATGTAGAAGGGATAATTTCTTCAATTCCTCCTCATTTTACTTCAAAAGCTGATGCAGGAAAAGTTACAGATATGAAAGATATGTTTATTGATGTTGGGACAACTTCATATGATGAAACTGTAAATAATTTTAAAATAGGTGTAGGAGCACCTGTTATACCTGATGTTGAATGTACATACAATGAAAATTCAAGAATGTTTCTTGGAAAAGCTTTTGATGATAGAGTTGGCTGTGCAGTAATTCTTGATGTTATGAAGGAACTTAAAGGAAAAGAACTATCTGTTTCTCTTACAGGAGTTTTATCTTCTCAAGAAGAAGAGGGGTGTCGTGGTGCTCTTGTAGCTGCTCAAAAAGTTATGCCTGATTTAGCTATTGTACTTGAAGGGCCTCCTGCTGATGATAACTTCAGAAATGAATACAGAAGTCAGGGAGCTTTAAGAAAGGGAGCACAAGTTCGTCATATTGATCCTACAATGATTGCAAATCCTAGACTTATAAGATTTATTCAAAAAATTGCTGAGGAAAATAATATTAAAATTCAAGAAACAGTAAGAGAAAGTGGAGGAACAAATGCCTCTAAAATTCATCTTGAAAATGGAGGAATACCTACTGTTGTAATAGGAATTCCTGTAAGATATACTCATTCACATTATGGATTTATCTCTTATGATGACTATATTGAAACAGTAAAACTTGTAAAAGCTATTGCTGAAAATATTACAAAAGATATTATAGAAAGTTTATAAAAATAAATGGGCTGTAATGATTCTATAAAAATAAAATTTTAGAATATTGAACAGCCCATTTTTTATTTATTTTTCAGCAACAGGTATTTGAATTTCTGTAATAAATTCATCTTCATTTTCAGTTATATGTATTTCAATATGATAAATTTCATGAATATCTCCAATAACTTCAAGATTATGAGAAGCTATATATTTTTTTAAAATATCATAATACTTATAACTTTCTTTATAGTTTCCTCTAAAAACAATAGTAAGGAAATATCCCTCTTCCATTATCTCTCCCTTTACATCATTTATTATAAAGGTTTCAGAAAAAGTAAGATATTCTCCTTTTAAAAAGTTTTCTTTTGAAAGAGTTGCTCCTATTTCATTATTTGTCAGAATAAAATCACTATCATATTCTGTTTTCTCATTTAATATCTTAAGTTCAAAATCTATTTCCCAATCTTGTTTAAAGTTTCCTTTTGAACGAAGAAATTTTCTTTTAGGAATAAATTTTAAAATCGGTCTATTAAAATCTTTAAAAGTTTTAAAAAATTCTATATTTTCAAGTTTGCTTGTAAGTTCCTCTTTAAGTTCTGTAAGTTTTTTTATTTTATCTTCAACTTTTTCAAGCTGAAATTCTATTATATCATTTGCAGAATTTATATTTCTTTCATCAAGGAAATCTTTTATATCTTCAAGACCTACACCAATATTTCTCAGGTTTCTTATATTATTAAGTCTCCAAATCTGCTTTTTAGAATAATATCTATAGCCATTTTCTCCTACAAAATCGGGAGATACAAGCCCTATTTTATCATAATATCTAAGTATATCACTGCTAATTTTATAAATCTTACTTATTTCGCCAATTTTATAATATTTTTCTCTGAGAAGTTTTCCCATATGCTCTCTCTCCTTTATATCTATTCAGTTTAATTTTATCATAAATTATAGAAAACAGACAGCTAATAATATTTTTTAATAATATGATATAATAATAAAAAACTTAAAAATATTAAAAGGAGAAAATCATGGAAGAAAAAAGTTTTTTCCCATTATTTATAAATATTAAAAATAAAAAAGTTCTTATTATAGGAGCTGGAAAAATTGCATATAGAAAAGCTGAAACACTTTTAAAATATGGGGCTTGTGTCTTAGTAGTTACAAAAGAAATTAAAGAAGAAAAATTTAAAAGTCTTAAAAATATAGATATAATTTTAGGAGAGTTTTCTGAAAATTTGCTTGAAAATACTTTTATGGTAATATGTGCTACAGATAATAAAGAGCTTAATGAAAAGATTTATAAAATATGTGACGAAAGAAATATTCTTGTAAACAATATTACATCTAAAACAGAAATGAATTGCCGTTTTGGAAGTATTATAGATAATGAAGAATATATTCTTGGAATTTCTGCAAAAGGGAATCCTAAAAGAGCAAAAGAAATGCGTGAAAAATTAGAAACTTTTTTCCATGAGAGATAATAGAAGTCTTATTTATTAAATTTATATTGACATTGGAATTATTCTAGAGTTTATAATATTAACATAAGGAGGTTGATATTATGAACTGGAGAAATTCAGCAGAAGTATCACTATGGAAGCTCCTTTTCAGAGACAGGGACACTTAAAGTATATCATTCTTAGAAAAAAATAAAATATAAAAGGAGAATGATATATATGGCAAAATTGGACTTAGGCAGGGACAGCCTTACAAAAATTATTTTAAAATACGGTATTCCATCTATATTCACAATGTGGATATATTCACTCTACACTATAGTTGATGGTATTTTTATAGGAAAATATCTTGGAGCTAAAGAAATTGCAGCAGTAAACATAGTAATGCCTTATGTTAATATTTCTTTCGCTCTTGGAATAATGATAGCTGTAGGTGGCGGAACTATTATTGCTATTCGTCTTGGAGAAGGAGACTTAAAAGAAGCAAATAGAATATATAGTCTTTCTACACAATTTTTTATGGTACTTGGAGGACTTTTAGGAACTCTTGGAGTATTTTTCCCAAGACAAATAGTAAAAATACTTGGAGCAAATGATGTTATTATAGATTCAGCTGAAAAATATCTCTTCATCATTTCATTTTTTACTATTTTTTATTTACTCTCTTATGGATTTGAAATTTTTATAAGAATAGAAGGAAATCCTGCATACTCAATGCTTTGTAATTTAGCAGGTGCAATTATAAATATTGTACTTGACTACATTTTTATAGTTCATCTTCACTGGGGAATAGGAGGAGCTGCCCTTGCTACAGGTATGGCACAACTAGGGACTGCCCTTTCACTTGGAGGATACCTTGTTTTTAAAGCTAAAAAACTTAAATTCAGATTTACAAAATTTGATTTCAGAGCGATAGGAGCTTTATGCTTTAATGGTTCTTCAGAATTTCTTACAGAAATAGCTACAGGAATTGTTATTATGGCGTTTAATATAAATATCATGAGAATGATAGGAGAAAAAGGTGTATCAGCTTTTGGTATTATAGGATATATTTCAACACTTGTTACAATGACAATGATTGGATTTTCTCAAGGACTTCAACCTGTTATAAGTTATAACTATGGTGCTGAAAAATATAAAAGAATAAAAAAAGTTTTAAAAATAGGTATTGGAACAGTTACTATTTTAGGAGTTATGTTTTATCTTACAATAAATTTCTTTGCTCACGACATTATTTCAATGTTTGTAAAAAATGATGAAAATCTTTTTGTAATTACAAAAGAAGCTGTAAGAATTTATAGTTTTACTTATATCCTTATGGGAATAAATATAATTATAAGTGCGTATTTCACAGCTATTGAAGATGCTTTAATCTCTGCAGTTTTAAGTATACTAAGAGGAATTATTTTTATAAATACACTTCTTTATATATTCCCTCTTATTTTTGACAGCAGAGGAATATGGATGTCTGCTCCAGCAAATGAAGTTATAACTCTTGTTTTTTCTTTTATAATCTTTTCTACCATTGGAATTAAAAGAATAAATGAAAGTGCTGCACAAACTGTAAAATAAAATTGTTGACAAATTATCAGAATAAGGTATAATTGTTTTAGAACATGTAATAAATGTAAATCTTCAGGGCAGGGTGAGCAAATTGCAAATCCCGACCGGTGGTGACAGTCCACGAGAGTTTTTTAACTTTGAATCGGTGTAATTCCGATACCGACAGTATAGTCTGGATGGAAGAAGTATTGCATAATCACATAGATATTAAAAATATATCTCATAGTTAAAGATAATTTAAAAATTATTTATTGCAAATTGTAATATATGTGATAAAAATTTTTAGAATTCTATATGATTAAAAATACCTTACAATAACAAGCCCGAAGAATTAAATCTTCGGGTTTTTTTATGTCCTGTGGTCAAAAAATAGGAGGAAAAAATGAGAGTATTAGAAGGAAATTTCAGTGGTAAAGGATTAAGAGTAGGAATTGTTGCAGGAAGATTCAATGAATTCATCACATCTAAACTTATAGGAGGAGCAGTTGATGCTTTAAAAAGACATGAAGTTAATGATGATGATATTGATTTAGCATGGGTTCCAGGAGCTTTTGAAATTCCTATCGTTGTTAAAAAAATGGCTGAATCTGGAAAATATGATGCTGTTATAGCTTTAGGAGCTGTTATAAAAGGAGCAACTCCACACTTTGACTATGTGTGTGCAGAAGTTTCAAAAGGAGTGGCACAAATAGGACTTAGTACAGGAATTCCTGTAATGTTTGGTGTCCTTACTACAAATAATATTGAAGAAGCTATTGAAAGAGCAGGAACAAAAGCAGGAAATAAAGGTTTTGATGTTGCAAATGGTGCTATTGAAATGTGCAACTTATTAAAAGGAATGTAGTGTCATGGACGAAAAATATATGGATTTAGCCCTTGAACTTGCTGAAAAGGGAAGAGGGTATGTAAATCCAAATCCAATGGTTGGAGCTGTTGTTGTAAAAGACGGTGAAATTATAGGAAAAGGATGGCATAAATTTTATGGAGGCCCTCATGCAGAAGTATATGCTCTTGATGAGGCAGGAGAAAAAGCTGAAGGAGCAACTATATATGTCACACTTGAACCATGCTCACACTTTGGAAAAACACCTCCATGTGCTGAAAAAATAAAAAAAATGAAAATAAAAAAATGTGTTATAGCCTGTCTTGATCCAAATCCTCTTGTAGCAGGAAGAGGGAAAAAAATACTTGAAGATGCAGGTATTGAAGTTATAGTAGGAGTTAGAGAGAAAGAAGCAAAAGAGCTTAATAAGGTTTTTATGAAATATATTACAGAAAAAAATCCTTATCTTTTCTTAAAATGTGCAATAACACTTGATGGTAAAATAGCCACAAATTACAAAGATTCAAAATGGATAACAAATGAAAAATCAAGAGAAAAAGTACAGCACCTTCGTCATGAACTTATGGGAATAATGGTTGGAATAAACACTCTTATAAATGACAATCCAAGACTTACAGCAAGAATTGAAAATGGTGTAAATCCTTTTAGAATTGTAGTAGATCCACATCTTCGTACACCTCTTGAAAGCAATTTTGTTAAAATGGCTGATGATAACAAAAGCATAATTATTACATCATCAGAAAATATAAACAGTGAAAAAGCTAAAATATTAGAAAATAAAAATATAAAATTTATCTATATGGAAGGATATAATTTCTCTGTTGATGAAATGCTAAGAAAAATAGGAGAACTTAAAATAGATTCTGTTCTTCTTGAGGGAGGTTCATACCTTATATCAAAAGCATTTAAAGAAAATAGAATTGACGGAGGAGAAATCTTTATAGCTCCTAAAATTTTAGGAGGAGGACTTCCTTTTATAGATGGTTTTGATTTCAAAGAGATAAAAGATTGTTTTCATTTAGAAAATGTAAAATTTAATATCTATGATGATAATATCTCTGTGAAATTTCACAAATAAAGTGAGGTGATTAATATTTTCACAGGACTCGTAGAGGAAATGGGACAGGTACTTTCTATAAAAAATGGAGAAAAATCTGTTCAATTAAAAATAAAATGTCAAAAAGTCTTAAAAGATGCTAAAATAGGAGATAGTATTGCAACTAATGGTACTTGCCTTACAGCTGTTGAAATAGGAGCAGATTATTTTGTTGCAGACTGTATGCATGAGACAGTAAAAAGAACAAATCTAGCAAGATTAAAAAGTGGAAGCCTTGTAAATCTTGAAAAATCAATAACTCTCTCTACTCCTCTTGGAGGACATCTTGTCACAGGAGATGTTGACTGTGAAGGAGTTATAAAATCAATTACACAAGATGGAATTGCTAAAATTTATGAAATAGAAATAGAGCATAGATTTATGAAATATGTTGTTGAAAAGGGAAGAATTACCCTTGATGGAGCAAGTCTTTCTGTTGTAGGTTTTTCAGGAAACACTCTTCAAGTTTCTCTTATTCCCCATACTCAAAAGATGATTACTCTTGGAAGAAAAAAAGCAGGGGATTATATAAATGTTGAAACAGATTTAATAGGGAAATATATTGAAAGAATGATGAGTTTTAGAGATGAAGAAAAAGATTCAAAGAAAAGCTCCCTTGATAAAAACTTTTTAGCTTCTCATGGATTTTTTTAAGATATTAGGAGGAAAAAATAATGTTACACACAGTTGAAGAAGCAATTGAAGATATAAGAAATGGAAAATGTATTGTTGTTGTAGATAATGAAGACAGAGAAAATGAAGGAGATGTAATCTGTGCAGCTGAGTTTGCAACTACTGAAAATGTAAACTTTATGGCAACTTATGCAAAAGGACTTATTTGCATGCCAATGAGCAAAGAAATAGTTAAAAAACTTGATCTTCCTCAAATGGTTACTGAAAATACAGATAATCACTGTACAGCTTTCACTGTATCAATAGATCATATAAGCACTACTACAGGAATTTCAGCTTATGAGCGTGGAATCACTGCTGTAAAATGTACTGAAGAAGATGCAAAACCTTCTGACTTCAGAAGACCTGGACATATGTTCCCTCTTCTAGCAAAAGATAATGGGGTTCTTGAAAGAGACGGACATACAGAAGCTACTGTTGATATAGTAAAACTTGCAGGATTAAAACCTGTAGGACTTTGTTGTGAAATTATGAATGCTGACGGAACAATGTCAAGATTTGAAGATTTACAAAAATTTGCTAAAGAACATAATCTAAAAATGATTTCTATTGAACAACTTATTAAATATAGAAAAATTCATGACCAATTAATGAATATAGAATGCAGAGCAAAAATGCCTACTGCATATGGAACATTTGAAATAGTAGGATTTGATAATCACCTTGATGGAAAAGAACACATTGCTCTTGTAAAAGGAGATGTTAATGGTAAAGATGAAGTTCTTGTTAGAATTCACTCTGAATGCTTTACTGGAGATATTCTTGGTTCATACAGATGTGACTGTGGTCTTCAACTGAAAACTGCAATGGAAAGAATTGAGAAATTTGGTGAAGGAATCGTTCTTTATCTTAGACAAGAAGGAAGAGGAATTGGTCTTATCAATAAAATAAAAGCATACAAACTTCAAGACGAGGGATATGATACTGTTGATGCAAACCTTAAACTTGGTTTTGAATCTGATTCAAGAGATTATGCTGTTGCAGCTCAAATGCTTAAAGCACTTGGTGTAAAATCTGTAAGACTTATGACAAATAATCCTGAAAAAATAAAAGGGCTTGAATCTTATGGAATAAAAGTTGCAGAAAGAAGAGAGATAGAAATTCCTGCAAATAAAATAAATGAAGGATACCTTAGAACTAAACAAGAAAGAATGGGGCATGAACTTCATATAGAAAAATGCAGCTGTGGTTGCAAAAAATAATAAAACACTTGCATATATTAAATTCCATTCTATAAATCTATGAAAGGCAGTCAATTTTATGGCTGTCTTTTTAATTTTCCTATTGTATTCTATTTACTATAAATTTGTGATAGAATTAAATGAGGAACATATTTATTTTTGGGAGGAAAAATGGAAGGAAAAGAAAAAGTTATATCTTTATATAACTATATCTCCGAAGTAACCAAAAATTCAAAGTCTATTAATAAAAATATTTCTGAAGAAAAATGGAATTATTTTTTGAATAATTTACCAGTTCATCAAAATATTATATATAATAACTTTTATGATGAAAATAATGCTGAAATTATTCTTTCTATAAAGAAACCTAACTTTTTAAAACCTTTAGTTATAGAAAAAGACTTTTTACCTTGGATAAACGGTGATTGGAAAAATTTTAAAGATAAAATTACTATAAAAGAAGAAAGGGTAATAGAAAAAATCTCTTTTGAAGAGGGAAGACTTCCTTTTGTAAGTGAAGTTGAAAAAATAACTGATGATGTAAAAAATCAAATTCTTAAAAAAATTGAAAAAAGAAATATATGGGTTGAAGAGCAAAAAAATATTGAAAGGGTAAGAAAAATATTTGATGACTTATATATTCAATATTTAGATTTGAATAAAGAAAGTGATACTTTAGAAATTCTTCTTGCTAATGGTCTAGTTAAAATTAAAAATAATAATGTTTATTATCCTATTTTATTAAAAAAAGTTAAAATAGATTTTAATGCCGAAGATAATATATTAAATATAAGAAATTTATTTCTAGATGAAGAAGAAAATAATACACAATTATACACAGAATTTTTGAATGAAATAGAAAATATTAATTTGATAAATATCTTAAAATTAACTGAAAAAATAAAAGAAAAAAATATATATCCTCTTAATGAGGATGAAATAGATAATTTTTTCAGAGAATTTATACATGAATTAAGTATGAATGGATATTATAAGAAAGATATTGAAAATTTCCAACTATTTGATTATGAAAATAATATTCTTATAGAGGATAATCCAATATTCTTTATAAGAAAAAAAGAAAGTGGAGTTATAAAAGCAATAGATGAAGTTATAAAAAATATTGAAGAATCTGGAGAAATTCCAGAGCAACTTAGAGAGTTAGTAGGAATAAATCAAGTAGAAAAAGTTTACGATAAGACACTAAAAGAAAAAAATTTATCTTCAAAAGAAATTTTGTTTGTAAAAGATACAAATAATGAGCAACTTGAAATAGCTGAAAGGATAGAAAAATATAATACTGTCGTTGTGCAAGGTCCTCCAGGAACAGGAAAGACACATACTATCGCAAACCTTTTAGGGCATTTTTTGGCTCAAGGAAAAAATATTTTAGTTACAAGCCAAACTAAAAAAGCCTTAAAAGTTTTGAAAGATAAAATTCCTAAAAATATTCAAGGATTATGTATATCTATTTTAGATGATAATAACAGTGATATGGCTCGTTCTGTTGAAAATATTACTGAAGCTATAGGAAGAATGACTTCTGAAAAATTAAAAAAAGATGTTGATTTTATTCAGAATGAAAGAACTGAAGAATATTTGAAATTAAAAAAGCTTAAAAATAAAATATTTGCTATAAAATATAAGGAAAATCAATCTATATTTTATAATGGAGAAAGTTTTTCTATTAAAGAAGTTGGAATTTATTTGTGTGAAAAAGAAAACACTTTAAATAAAATTAAAGGAAATGTTGTTGACGACTCTCCTTGTCCTATTGATAATGAAGAATTAAAATTTTTAAATAATTATAGAAATTCGGTTTCTTTTGAAGAAGAAAAAGAGATAGAACTAAATTTGTTAGATTATAAACTTCTCAAAACTAAAAATGAATTTCAAAAGATATTAGAAAATATTGAAAAAAATAAAAATGATTTAGAGTCTGTTTCTGAAAGCAAAAACTTTTATTTTAATGATAAAAAATTCTTTTTAAATAATGAAAATATAGTTGATTTAGAAAAATTTAAAAATTTTAATCTTTATGATATTTTGCCAAGCAATTTAAAATCGTTAAAAGACTGGAAGTTGAATTTAATTTCAATAGGAGCTACAAATGAAACACAAAGAAAAATATGGGAACATTTTCTTACAGAACTGGAAGAAGAAACTAATATAATAAATGAAAAAGCTATAAAATTTTTTGATAAAAGTATTTCTTATGAACCTTTAAAAATATCAGAAGCAGAAATTTTAATAACTAAATTGAAAGAAGCCAAAAAAAATCCTGGCATTATTTTTAAAGCTCATCTAATAAAAGCTAAAAAGGAATTAGGAAATAAAATATTATTAAATAATAAAATTATTGAAGAAATTGAAGAATGTGATTTTGTTTTAGAATATTTGAAAATTGAAAATAAAAAATTAGACTTAAAAAGAAAATGGGATAGTTTTAATATAGAAGAGTTCCATTTTGAAGATATTCTTAACAGTCCTAATGAAATCATCAATATAATAAATTATTATTTGTATTGGTACAGAAATCAAAAAGAAAATTTTATAAGTTCAATTGAAAAAGCTGGAATAAATCCTAATATTATTTTTAATAAAGATGATAATGAATTATTAAGCAATAGAATAAAAACTCTTCCAGATAAAATTAAGAAATTAGAAAAAATATTGCTAATAGCTCACAAAGCTTTTGAATTACTAAAAGCAAATCAAGAATACGAAGAATATCAAAACTTTATTATCAATTCTGTAAAAATAAATTCTATTGTTGAAAATGGTATAAAAACAGCTGTAGAAAGTAAAAATATAGAATCTTATGGTAAATATGTCTCACTTTTAGAAAATTTATCTGAAAAAACTGATTCGTATAATAAATATAAAGTAATTTTAAATAAAATATCAAATGTAGCTGAAGAATGGGCCGAAGAAATAAAAAACGGAAATTTAATTGATATAACAGATATTTATGAAGCTTGGAAATGGAAACAGTTATCTCAAAAATTAGAAAATTTGGAAAAAGAGCCCTATGAACTTTTACAAGAGCAAGTTAGAAAATCAAAAGAAGAGTTGAAGAATTTAACTTTAAAATTAGTTGAAAAGAAATCATGGTATCATATACTTTCTTTTATTGAGAAGAAAGAAAACTTACAAATCAATCAAGCCTTAAGAGGCTGGAAGCAAAGTATGGAAAAAATAGGAAAAGGAACTGGAAAAAATGCTGAGTTTTACAGAAAACAAGCTAAAGAAAAAATAACTCTTTGCCAAAAAGCTGTTCCTGCTTGGATAATGCCTATGAATAAAGTTATTGATACTTTAAATCCAGGAAAAAATAAATTTGATATTGTCATAGTTGATGAAGCCAGTCAGGCTGATATTTCTGCTCTTGTTTTACTTTATATGGCAAAAAAAGTTATTATAGTTGGAGATGATAAGCAAGTCAGCCCATCAGCAGTTGGTGAAAAAATAGAAAAACAAAACATTTTAAGAGACAAATATTTAAAAGGAATTATTTCCAATGATGATTTATATGGAACAAGATCTTCTTTATATTCTATTGCTAGCACGACATACCAACCTTTAATGTTAAGAGAGCATTTTAGATGTGTTCCTGAAATTATAGGATACAGTAATAAGACATCTTATGATTATAAAATAAAACCATTAAGAGAAACTTATAGTTCAAAGTTAAAACCTGCTGTTATTAACTATAGAGTTGATGGAGAAAGAGAAGAAAAAAGTAAAATTAATAAAGTTGAAGCTGAAACTATTATAAGTCTTATAAGCTCATGTTTAGAGGAAAGATTATATGAAAATTCAACTTTTGGGATTATTTCTTTATTAGGGCAGGAACAAGTTGAATATATACAAAAATTATTAGTTGAAAAAATAGGAACTGCAGAAATAGAAAAACACAATATCTTATGTGGAGATTCCAGCCATTTTCAAGGAGATGAAAGAGATGTTATTTTTCTAAGCATGGTAGACAGCAATAAAAATTCTTCAACTCCTTTAATCAAAAAAACAGAAGGAACTGATAATTTAAATAAGAAAAAATATAATGTTGCTGCAAGCCGTGCCAAAGATCAAATGTGGATTGTACATTCCCTTGATTTTAGAAATGATTTGAAAGATGGAGATATAAGAAAAGAATTACTTGAATTTGGAGAAAATCAAAGAGCCTTTATGCAAGATGATGAGATAAACTCAAAATCAGATTCTATTTTTGAAGAAGAAGTGGCAAAATATTTGTCAGCAAGAAATTACAATATTAAACAACAATGGGAAGTGGGAGCATACAGAATAGACATGGTTGTCAGCTATAAAAATGAAAAAGTAGCAATAGAATGTGATGGAGAAAGATGGCATAGCAGTGAAGAGCAAATAAAAAATGACATTGAGCGACAAGAAGTTTTAGAGCGTTGTGGATGGAATTTTATAAGAATAAGAGGAAGCAAATATTTTAGAAATCCAGTTCTTACAATGGAAGAAGTTGAAGCAGAATTAAATAAAAGAGGAATTTATCCTGAAGAAATAAATTGTGATTCATACGAAGATGACTCTGATAATGATTTAATAAATAAAATTAAAACCCGTGCTAATGATATTTTGTTACAGTGGAAAAATGAAAAAGAAGATTTTTTAATTCAAAATAATGCTGAAATTATTAAAGAAATAAACGATAACAATTTTTCAGAACAATATACTAAAGAAGAGAAGAAACAAAAAAATAAAACTGAAAATTTAAAATCTTCAAAAAAATCAGCAGAAAACTCAAAACAAGACATATTCTCTTTTTTAAATAATGAAAATATAGAGTATATAGATAACAGAAAATTATCAGGACTTTTATGGATAATATATAACTCTGAAAAAAAAGAAAAAATAGAAAATTTTTTAGAAGTTAATAAATGTAATTATTCATTTGACAGAAGAGGGACAAAAGCAACAAGCAATAGAAAAGCATGGAGAGTAAAAATGGAGGAATAATTTATGGAAAAGAAAGAATTAAAATTTGAAATTTTAAATGAATTAGGAATTATATCAGAATCTAGTAAAGGTTGGAAAAAAGAACTAACTCGTATAAGCTGGAATGGAGAAGAACCAAAATATGATATTAGAACTTGGGATTCTGAGCATAAAAAAATGGGAAAAGGAATAACTCTTACTGAAAAAGAATTAAGAACTCTGAAATTATTAATAGATGAAGAAATTAGAATTTTAGACGAAGAAATTTAAAAAAACAAGGACTGCCATAGAATTTATAGCAGTCCTTAATTTTTCATGTATTCAATTATTCATATAAAGGAAATTTTAAGCAAAGTTCTTTTACTTTACCTTTAATTTCGCTAAGCTTTTCATCATTATTAATATTTTCTATTGTTTCAAGAATGAAGTTACCAATTTCTTCCATCTCTTTTTCTTTCATTCCTCTTGTAGTAACAGCAGGAGTTCCTATTCTTATTCCACTTGTCACCATAGGTTTTTCTGTATCATAAGGAATTCCATTTTTATTTACTGTAATTCCTGCTTTATCAAGTGCCTTTTCAACTTCTGCTCCTGTAAGTCCTTTTGAACTTTTTAAATCAATAAGAATCATATGATTATCAGTTCCTCCACTTACTAATCTAAGACCTCCTTTTTCAAGAGTCTCTGCAAGAGCTTTTGCATTTTTTACAATTTGATGTTGATATTCTTTAAATTCAGGAGAAAGTGCCTGCTTAAATGCTACAGCTTTTGCTGCTATTATATGCATTAAAGGTCCTCCTTGTATTCCTGGGAAAATAGCTTTATCAATTTTTTTGGCAATTTCTTCATCATTTGTCATAATAACTCCACCACGAGGCCCTCTCAATGTTTTATGAGTTGTAGTTGTTACAACATGAGCATAAGGAATTGGACTTGGATGTTCTCCAGCAGCGATAAGACCTACAATATGAGCCATATCAACCATTAAATATGCTCCTACTTTATCTGCTATTTCTCTGAATTTTTTAAAATCTATTATTCTTGGATAAGCACTTGCCCCTGCTATTATAAGTTTTGGTTTTACTTCCATAGCTATTTTTTCAACTTCATCATAATCAATTAATTCATTATCTTTTCTTACACTGTAAGAATATACTGTATAATCTTTTCCTGAGAAGTTTACATTTTTACCATGAGTAAGGTGTCCTCCATGATCAAGTCTCATTCCTAGCACAACATCTCCAATATTTAAAAGAGCCTTATATACTCCCATATTTGCTTGTGAACCTGAATGAGGCTGAACATTTACATATTTTACATTAAAGATTTCTTTTGCTCTTTCAATGGCAAGTTTTTCAACTATATCAACACATTCACAGCCTCCGTAATATCTTTTGTCAGGATATCCTTCAGCATACTTATTTGTCATAACGCTTCCAGCTGCCTCAAGTACTGATTTGGATACAAAATTTTCTGAAGCGATAAGTTCTATTCCCTCATTTTGTCTGGCTCTTTCTGCCTCTATTGCATTAAATACTTCTCTGTCATCTTGAAAAAGATTTTTTAAGTTTTCCATGTTATCCCCTCCTGAAAATTTTGTTAGTTTAATTTGGAATATACCTATTTTACATACCAAAATATATTATGTCAAATACAAAAAATATAGTATAATTTAATTGGAATAAAATTCAATTTATAAATTATACAGATGTATTTTCTTTAACAATAAAGGAGGCTTTATCATGGAAAATAATATAAAAAAACTGGCAGATATAATCAAAGAAAGTAATTATGTTGTTTTTTTTACAGGAGCTGGAGCTTCAACAGACTCTGGGCTTAAAGATTTCAGAGGAAGAAATGGTTTATATAATGAAAGAAATTATATGGGATATGAACCAGAAGAAATCTTAAGTCATGATTTCTTTTTTCAGCATAGAGATATATTTGACAAATACCTTGTAGAAAAACTATCTATAAATGATGTAAAACCAAATGCAGGACATAAAGCTCTGGCTGAACTTGAAAAAATGGGAAAAGTAAAAGCTGTTATCACACAAAATATAGATAATCTTCACCAAGATGGAGGAAGCAGAAAAGTTTTAGAACTTCATGGAACTCTTAAAAGATGGTATTGTCTAAATTGTGGAAAAACTTCTGACAAATCTTTTAAATGTGAATGCGGAGGAATTGTAAGACCAGATGTTACTCTTTACGGAGAAATGTTAAATGAAGAAGTTACAGAACAAGCTATAAAAGAAATTAAAAAAGCTGACACTTTAATAATTGTAGGAACAAGTCTTACTGTTTATCCTGCTGCATATTATTTAAATTATTTTACAGGAAAACACCTTATAATAATAAATGAAACTCCAACTTCTCAAGATGGAAGTGCAGAACTTGTAATAAGAACAGGATTCGCTGATACTATGACAGAAGTTATGAAACTTTTAAAATAATAATTTTTAATAATGGAGAAAAGGATCGGAAATTTCCGATCCTTTTCTTTTATGAATTATATGCTTTGGGCTTACTTAATATTAAGGTAGTTTGCAATAACTACTTTTTGAACTTCTGATGTACCTTCATAAATTTCTGTTACTTTTGCATCTCTCATCATTCTTTCAACAGGGAACTTCTTAGAATATCCATTTCCACCAAAAAGCTGAACAGCTTTTATAGTTACTTCCATAGCTATTTCAGAAGCAAAAAGTTTTGCCATTGATGCCATGTATCCATAATTTTCTCCAAGATCTTTCATGTTAGCAGCTCTGTATGTCATAAGTCTTGCTGCATCTATTTTAGTTTGAAGCTCTGCAATAAGAAATTGTGTATTTTGAAACTGTGCTATAGTTTTTCCAAGTTGTACTCTTCCTTTTACATATTTTATTGCTTCATCTAATGCACCTTGAGCAATTCCTACAGCTTGAGCAGCTACACCTATTCTTCCTCCGTTAAGAGCAGCCATAGCAATTTCAAAACCTTGTCCTTCTTCTCCAAGAAGATTTTCTTTTGGTACAACACAGTTCTCAAAAATAAGTTCAGATGTAGATGAACCTCTTACACCCATTTTTTCTTCCTTCTCTCCAAGAGAGAATCCTTTTGTTCCTTTTTCTATAATAAAAGCTGAAAGCTTATTGTTTTCAAAATCTGTTTTAGCAAAAACTACAAATATAGATGCTTCATGTGAATTTGTTATAAGAACTTTTTTACCGTTTATAATATAACTGTCAACTTCTTTTACTGCAGTTGTTTTTGTTCCTGCTTCTGATTCTGTCCAACCAAATGCCCCTATTTTTTCACCTTTTGCAAGAGGCATTAAATATTTCATTTTTTGCTCTTCATTTCCATATTCTGCAATAGGCCATGAACATAAAGAAGTATGAGCAGACATAATTACTCCTGTAGAAGCACATCCTTTTGAAAGCTCTTCAACTGCTGTTATATAACTTATATTGTCAAGTCCAAGTCCTCCATATTTTTTATCAAATGGAATACCCATAAGCCCTTTTTCAGTAAGAGCTTTTATTGATAATTTTGGAAATGATTCATTTCTATCATTTTCAGCTGCAAATGGAATTACATATTTTTCTGTAATTTCTCTTACCTCATTTTTAAAATTTTCTTGTTCTTTTGAAAGCATAAAATTCATAATAACCTCCTAAAAAATCTATTTTTTAAAATTTATTTATATTTCCCTTTTCTCTACAAACTAATTTTAGCATTATTTTTTAATAAAATAAAATTATATTATTTTATAATATAATAATTTTTTCTTATAAATAAAATTGCAGAATATATATATTTTTCTTACTGAGAAAAAAGTGTTATAATAAAATTACGAAATACACAAGGAGTTTCACATGGAAAATTATCTGAATTATCTTACTAAATATAATCCAAACATTGAAAAGATTTTTTCTAAAAGTCTTAAACATACTTTAAATGTTTTATATAAAGTTTCTCTTGAAAGAGATACAAAAGTTTATCTTGTAGGAGGTATTGTCCGTGATATCTTTCTCGGAAGAAACAGTGCTGATATTGATATAGTAATTGAAGGAAATTCTCAGGAATTTGCAAAATATATTCTTCCTGAAGTAGCTGTATCAAAGCATAGATATACAGAAAGATTTTTAACATATAATATTTTTACAAAGACAGGAACAAATATAGATATTGCTTCTTTTAGAAGTGAAGTATATGAATATCCAGGAGCTCTTCCAGTAGTAACTCCTGCTTCTATTGAAAAAGATTTTATACGAAGAGATTTTTCTATAAATGCAATGTATATTTCTTTTGATAAAAGAGCAGAGCTTTATGATCCTTTAAATGCTCTAAGTGATATAAAAAATAAAGTCATAAGAATTATTCACGATAAAAGCTTTGAAGATGATCCTACTAGAATTTTTCGTGCTGTTAAATTTGCAGCAAGATATAATTTTTCTTTTGAAGAAAATACAAAAAATCTTCTTCTTGAAGCAATGGAAAAAAATTATCTTTCTTCTATATCAAATTTAAGAATAAAAAATGAAATTTATATGCTTCTTTCAGAAAAAAATCTTATAGGTATTCTTACCCTTTTAAGAGATTATAAAATATTTTCATTTTTAGGAATACCAAACCCTTCTGATAAAGATATTGAAGATATAAATGATATTGTAAAAAAATATACTTTTAAAAAGATGAAAGAAGAACATAAGATTTCAAAAGGCAATTTTATACTTATGTATCTTATTAGAAATCTTTTACCTTCTGAGAAAAAAGAAGCTTTAAAAGTTTTTGAAATGAGCGAGAAAAATCTTTCTTCAATTATATTTGAAGAGGGAGAGGAAGAAAAAATTACTGAAAATTTAAAAGAGGCATATAAACCGTCACATATATATAGTGCTTTAAATAAAGTTTCTCCTTTCAAAATTTTATATCTACTTTATATTGTAAGAAAAAATAGGAAAAAAATAAAAAGCTATATCTTTGATTTAAATAATAAAAATGCTATAATATCAGGCAGTGATTTAATTGATGCAGGTTTTAAAAAAGATGTTTCTTTAAAAAAATATATAGAGAAATGTTTTTTTATTCAGCTTGATATGAAAAATCCTGTAAAAGAAAAAATATTATCAGAACTAGCAAAAGAACTTAATAAAAATGGGGAAATATTCTAAGAAAAAATAAATCCCCTATGTAAAACTTAAAAAATGAACAGAATTATATAATTTTATTCAGGAGGTGGAGATGAATAAAAAATCAGCTTGCTTTCTTGCTGCTGTACTTATATCTGTTCCGGTTTTTTCAAAATCTCCTATGCCTGTGTACAAAGAAGATGTTGAAATCTTAAAACTGGAAGAACAAATAAAAGCTCTTGAAGAGAGAGTAAGTGTTTTAAAAAACGAAAAGCAGAAAAGAATAAAAGAAAACCGTACAGAAAAAAAAGTTGCTCTTGTTTTAAGTGGTGGGGGAGCTAAAGGTTTTGCACATATAGGTGTTCTTCGTGAACTTGAAAAAAATAATATTAAAATAGATTGTATTGTTGGAAATAGTATAGGTGCTGTTATAGGTGCTCTCTATTCTGTAGGATATACTCCTGACGAAATAGAAGAAATCATGGAAGATTTAAGTCTCAGAGATTCTCTTAAGGATAACCCAAACAGAACAGATATTCCTTTGGAAAAAAGGCTTTCAAATGATCAATATGCTTTTTCTATAAAATATGATTCTAATTTTAATTTCTATCTTCCTAAAGGACTTAAGAACAGTCAAAAAGGATATTTATATCTTAAAAATCTGCTTTCAAAAGCAGAAGATATATCTGATTTTGATAAACTTCCTATTCCTTTAAGAGTAATTGCTACAAATCTTGATACAGGAAAGGCTGCTGTTTTTAAGAGTGGAGATCTTGCAAAAGTTGTTACAGCCAGTGCTGCAATCCCATCTATTTTTGATCCTGTAAAAATAGATGGAACATATTATATTGATGGAATGATTTCCAGAAACTTCCCTGTTGAAGATGCTATAGATATGGGAGCAAATATTATAATAGGTGTAAATGTAGGAGCTGACCTTAATAATCATACATCTTCAAACTATAATATTTTTACAACTGCTGAACAGCTTCTTGCTATTCAAAGTTCTTCAACTACAGATTTTCAGAAAAAACTTACAAGCATACTTATAGAACCTGATCTTTCTAACTATAAAAGTGTTGACTATGATGAAATATCAGAAATTGTAAAAATTGGAGAAAAAGCTGTTGTTGAAAAACTTCCTGAAATTACAAAGCTTCCTAAAAATAAAAAGCTTCATAAAGTACTTCCTGAAAGAGAAATTGTTTTTACCAATACTGTTATAAGTGGTATACAAGATTCAGATAGGACTGCTGTTGTAAAAAATATAGCTGCACAGTATGAAAATAAAAATATTACTTCTGAAGATTTAAATACTCTTTCACTAAAACTTTATGGACTTGATTTTATAAATAAAGTCTATTATAAAAATGAAGGAGATACTCTTTATCTTACATTGGAAGAAACTCCTTCAAATACTGTGGGAGTTGGATTCAATTATCAGAGTGATTACTACACTTCTATAAAACTTGCAACAGACCTTAATACAATAGGTAAGTTTGGAAACTATACAAATATCTATGTAAAAGGTGGAGATTATTTAGGGGCTGGAGTAAATAGTCTTTTCTACTATGGAGTTGAAAATAAATTCGGGCTTAACACAAGTCTTAATTATGACGAATCACCTCTTTTCCTTTATGATAAAAATAGAAAAGCTGCAAAACTAAAAAGTAAATCAATTAATTTTGAAGTAAGTGCTTTCACCCAATATTTAAATGAAATTCTTGTTTCATATGGTGCTTCTCTTAAATATGGAACTATAAAAAATGATATTGGAAATATAAATGAACAATTTCTAGATAGTCTTGAAACTGATAACTATGGACAAGGATTTTTAAAATTTATATGGGATAAAGCTGATTCTCCTTATTATGCAAAAAAAGGATTTAAAAACAGTCTTGATTACTTCTGGGGAGGAAGCATAGATAAGCAGTCATCAGACTTCTATGGAGTTACCTTCTCTTTTGAACATTTCTATCCTCTTACAAAAAAACTTACTATAGATTCTAGAATCTATGGTGGAAGTATGAATGGAACAAGCATTCCTTATGATGGATATATTAAACTTGGAGGATCTGTAAATAATTCTAAAAGAAGAGAATTTTCTTTCTATGGATATAATCCTCAGCAAAGATTCTTAAAAAATCTTTTTGCTGCAAAACTTGGACTTCAATATGAATTTATTCCTAATTTTTTCTTGAGTGGAGGAGTAAATATTGCAACTTATAATAATTTAAATCTTGAAGAGGGAGATGAATTTAATTCTCATTCTATGTGGGAAGATTATTACAGAGGAGCAGGACTTTCTGTAGGTTATCTTTCTCCTGTTGGGCCTGTGGAATTTTCTGTTTCACATAATGATGATTTTGATGACATTCTTTATCAATTTAGTATAGGATATACACTTGATTAATTACAAGAACTGCTGTGGCAGTTCTTTTTTTTATAAAATTTTTATTTTTTATTGACTTTATAAATTGAAAAGGTTAGTTTTTTAAATTTAAAAATAATTTAATATATTAATTATTTTATAGGACTTTTAAATAAAATGATAAAAAAACAGCTGTTTATATTTACAGCTGCTCTTCTCACAAAATCTATAAAAATTTTGTAATATTCGGATTGTGAGTTACCCAATAAAAGCATAATCCTAAAACTAATATTATTGCTGTTGTTATTTTAACCGTCAATATTTTATCTGCTCTTTTTGTATTTCTCATCTGCACCCCTTTATATGTAAAAAAATTTAATAACTATTTAAGATGCCTTCCCTGAAATTTATGTTTTCACATTATAGCACGGTTTTATCTGAATATCAACTTTTTTTATCTACTTTTTTGGTATTATACTTTCTTTGTTAAATTTTATTATATCTGAAGAAAAGCAAATATTTCTTCTCTTGTGTATTCTCTTTTTAATATTTTTCCTTTTTTCATATCTTCAAAATATGTCTTTAAAATCTTATTTCTATAAAGTCTCATTCTTTTATTATTTATTTTATCTTCAATACTTCTGTTTGTTATAAAATTAATTTCAACAGGTTTTTTCCTGTAAAGCTTTTTTGTTTTATCCACATAGAAAAATCTGTCCCAAGGAGGATCAAAATAGATAATAACATCATACTCTATATCTTGAAGCTCTTCATATCCTATATTATTTATAAAAAGGAAAAAATATTCTTTTTCATACTCTTCCTTATAAAATTTTGAATACATCTCTTCTTTAATTTTCTCAGAAACAGGAAGTGACATAAAGCTGCAGTTTTTATAAAATCTCTTATAATGTTTACACAATTTTCCTGCTGTATTTTTAAATGCACTGTATATAACAACTTTTCTTTTCTCTGCTGCACATGTTTTTAAAATATTGCTAAGAGCATTTATCTTTCCTTGATTATCTCCATATTTTTTATTTATAAGTGCAGGACTGCTGCATACCTGTCTTAATCTTTCAATAACAGTAAATATCTTTTTTCTATGTTGTTCAGGTCTTTCAAGAATTACAAGTCTTTTATTAAGTCTGTTAAGATATTTCATATAAATATTTTTTTGTTTGCTTCCATCTTTCATCTCAAAATAAAAATCTCTAATTTCCTTATTAGGAAGTTCATCTATAACTTCTTCCTTCGTTTTTCTTAAAATAAAAGGATTAACAAGCTTTGAAAGAAGAAAATCTCTATTTTCTCTTTTATTGCTGTCAGAAATATATTTCTCATAAAACTCTTCTTTTGTTCCAAGATATTTAGGATTTATAAGGCTAAATATATAAAACCATTCTGAATAAGCTTTTTCTTCAAATCTTCCTACAAAACATAAACTGCTTTCATATTTTAAAGTTCCAATAGCTTCACTGAATTCATCTCTTATTATTTTTGGAACATAAAGAGGATTATCAAATATAATCATTTCAAAATCAATATATTCAAAACGAGCACATTCAGTAAATAAATCTTCATAAGAAATAACTATAATATCATCTGTCTTTACTTTTTCAAAAGCCTTTATTTTTTCCTCTGTATCTCCAGATATTATTTTCACTTTTTTTCCTAAAGATTCTTCTGTCAGTCTATTTTTCCAATACAGTAATTTGTAAGGAGGCACTGCAATAATAACTCTTTTTAAAGGAGCTAATCTTGCTCTTAAGATAGCTGCTGTTTGTCTTACTTCTCCCAATCCAATATCATATGGTACAACTTTTTTATATTCTCTTTCCTTTAGTTCTTCACAAATTATTACTTTATATTTTTCTTTTAAATTTTTAAAACCATCTTCCATAAAATTATAAATAAGGTCGTCTTTATCTGGAAGAATAAATTTTCCATTTACTTTTTTGAAACCACATTTTTTTATAAAACTTTCAAATTTTGAAAATATTTCTTTTTCTTTTTTTGTATTTTTTAGCATAAGATGGTCTTTAATTTCTTCAGCTGTTTTTCCATCATAAATATATTGTGGAATAATGGTTATATCTTTATTTGAAGTTTCATTTATAAAAAGCCGTAAAGATACAAGAGACGGAGAAAAAATTTCCGTTTTTATACTTTTATCAAATTTTATTTCACCGATACTTCTTATATTATTTAAAATCTCCCTTATGAGAGGAGATCCCTTTCTTATTTTATAAGTTCCTTCTCTTTTTTCAGCCTCTTTCACAGCTTTTATTTTTTTTATTTCTTCTTTTTTTATATTTTTAATACTAACTTTTCCCTTTTCCCTTAAAAGTAAGTATTCTTCATTTAATATATCTGCTTGTGAAAAATTATTAAATTCTAAAATATAATAGTCTAGATTCTCCTTGACTTTTATTTCAAAATTTATTTCAATATTAGAATTATAGTTCTTTCCAAGAGCCTCTGCATACTTTACTCCCTTTTCAATAAAAAATTCAGGAATAATAAATTCATTGTTATAAAAGTCAATACTCATTGCTTTAGCTGAGTTTTCAATGAACTTTATAAATTTTAAAAAATCGGAAGATGTATCATCAAAATCTAAGTCATCTTCAATATAATTTTTTCTTATTTCATCTATTTCTGATGAAACTACAGTATCAAAATTAATTTTCCTTCTTTCCATTGATACTTTATTGTAAATTTCAAAATCTGAAAAAGCCAATTTTTCTTTTTCTCCATCATATTCAGATGCTGTTTTTACATTAAATTTCAAAGAAAGACTTTTCTTTTTATCTTGAAATATATTATCATCTATAAAAGCAACTGAAAAATTTTCATCTCTTATAGCATTTCTTTCTCTTTCAGCTTTGCTTATACTTTGAACAAGTGCAGCTAAATGCTCACATGGAGCTGATACCTCTTCTAAATGCTGACAGGTGCATTTCCATGAAATTAATTCAGCCTTTTTATTTTCTTCTAATATCCATGAAACTGATGTTGAATATATTCTCTCTTCATTTAAAATACTTCCCTTTAGAATATAATACATTTCATCTTCTTCATTTTTTAAATCTTCTTCATTTTCTATAAGATTTCCATTTTCAGAAATATATTTTCCTTTCTCCCAAATTTCTTTGTCAGTAATATTTTTAAGTAGTGCTTCCAATTTGTATACAGGCATATTTCCTCCAAATATTTATTTTTCTGTTACAGATTTTTCTATATATACTTTTTTCTCTCCTTTTAGAGTATATCTCTTTAAAAATTCCTCTTTTATTTCCAGAAACTCTTCCACATCATTTAAAAACTGATAAAGTACAGCTCTGTTTTCAAATTCTCCTCTAGTTTGAGGAAGGGGCATATTTCTAAATGTTTCTTTTACAGTCTCTAAATCTTTAAGAGCCTTTTTATAAATTAAATCCACCCCTATTGAATCTGAAACTTCACTTGTAAAATCAGCTATTATGTAAGTGTGCTCACTGCTAAGATAAAATCTGTAAAAATGTCTTCTCATTCTCACAAGAACTTTATATTGTTCTCTCTTCATATTGAAAAGTTCTATCTGATATCTTGAAGCATAGAAAAAAGCATTATTATAATCATTAAATGCCAAATCTCTTCCTATATTAAGCTGTCTTTTAAGTTCTTTAAAAGTTTCATCTTCATCAATGAAAATAGCTCCTGTAATAAGTTCATCTCCCATGTAATTTAAAAGTTTTTTCATAAGTCTGTTTACTTCCTGATGAGTATTCTCTAACTTCTGAGTTACATCAGGCATATAAAGATTAAGAACCACAGCAGTAGCTGCCCCAAGAACAAGAATTTCAACCTCATTTAAAAGAATTGAAAAAGACAGCTGCTTTTCTGCTAGAATATGAGTTGCAAGAACTACTGTTGCCAAAAATCCTTGAAACAGATTAAATTTTAAGCACACAGGCATAAAGACAAGAACAAAAGCTCCAAATACTAAAGGGCTGTAACCAAAAAAGTAAAAAAATACTGCTGCTATAAAAAGCCCTACAAGAGAAGCAAAAAATCTTTCTACGGCTATTTTTACAGATTCTTTTTTGGTTGCTTGTATACTTATTATCGCAACAATTCCTGCTGTAACCCCGTATTTTATACCTAAAACCTGTGCAGCATAGATTGCAAAAAAAGTTCCGAAAGCCGTCTTTATAACTCTATGGTCAAAATAACTAAGCATTTCAAAAAACACCTCCTAAAATTTATTTGATATTGTCTCTTACTTAATATTATAAGGTATTTTCAGTATTTTTCAATATAATTATAATAAAGTTGAAATAATCAGATTTTTTGTGGTAAAATAATTTATATTACAAAGGAGGGGATTCTATGAATAAAATAGTAAATATCCTGTTACATATTGATGAAGAAGAAAAATGGGCAATGACTTGCAAGAATGCAGAGAATCTTTTAAAAATGGGAGAAATTGGTAACTATACTGTAAACATAGAAATAGTTGCAAATGGTACTGCTGTTAAAAGTCTTGCTGCAGGAAGCATAAATATTTTAAGAGTCAAAGAAGCTCTTGAAGCTCTGAGCAACAAAGGTGTGTATATTTACTGCTGTTCAAATTCATTAACTGCACTTAGTATAGATCCTTCACTTGTGTTCTCATTTGTGAAAACTGTTCCTTCAGGAATTTTCCACATTGCTTTAAGACACAATGACGGTTTTGCATATATCAAGCCGTAAAAAAATATTGACTTTTTTATAAATTCACTGTATACTTATCCAGTATGTGAATAAAAAATCCTGATTTTATCAGGTAGATGTTCTACACAGATTAACCATCTATAAAAAACTAGGCTAAAATTTAAAATAATTTAAATTGTTTTATTTGAGGCAGAGTTTTTCTGCCTCTTTTTATTTTGCACAAAAAGGAGATATGTAAACTTTATGGGAATAAGATACAATAAAATCACTGAAAAACATCAGCGTGAAATAGTTCTTTTAAAAAGTTTTCCATGCAAATATGGAAAATGCAGTTTCTGTAATTATATAGAAGATAACTCTTTAAATGAAAAAGAAATAGATTCTGTAAATTTTGAAGTTTTAAAAGAAATTACTGGAGAATATGGAGTTCTTGAAGTTATAAATTCAGGTTCTGTGTTTGAGCTTACTTCAGGTACTCTGGCTGAAATAAAAAAAATTGTAAAAGAAAAAAATATAAAAACTCTTTATTTTGAAATTTATTATGGATATATAAAGAGACTTGATGAAATAAGAAAATATTTTGAAGGGACTGAAATAAGATTCAGAATGGGAATGGAAACATTTGATGATGATTTCAGAATAAATGTATATAATAAAAACTTTCGTACTGATGAAGAAACTCTTAAGCTTATGAGTAAAGAACTTTATTCTGTATGTCTTCTTGTATGTACACAAGGACAGACAAAAGAAATGATTGAAAAAGATATTGAAAAAGGGCTTAAATACTTTAAAAATATAACTATAAATATTTTTATAGACAATGGTACAAAAGTAAAAAGGGATGGAGACCTTGTAAAATGGTTTGTAAATAAATATTCATATCTTATGAATGATGATAGGGTTGAACTTTTAATAGATAATAAAGATTTAGGAGTGTTTGAACAATGATGATGAAAAATGAGATTTTATGGTTTTGTATGCTTATAGCAAACTTTTTATTTATACTTTTTGCATATAAAAAGTTTGGAAAAATAGGACTTTATACATGGATTCCTATTTCCACTATTCTTGCAAATATTCAGGTAGTTCTTCTTGTAGACCTTTTTGGATTTGGAACTACCCTTGGAAATATTCTTTATGCTGGAGGATTTCTTGTTACTGATATTCTTGCTGAAAACTATGGTAAAAAGCATGCTCAGAAAGCTGTCTACCTTGGGTTTTTCTCTCTTATAGTCATGACTGCAATAATGCAGATTGCTGTATCTTTTATTCCATCAAACATAGAAGAAGGAATTGTTATGTTTGAAGGTGTTAAAAGAATATTTGACTTTATGCCAAGACTTGTAGTTGCTTCTCTTATTTCATATCTTGTGTCACAGTCACATGACATATGGGCTTATGAATTTTGGAGAAAAAAATATTCAGCTCCTAAACATATATGGATTAGAAATAATGCAAGTACAATGATAAGTCAGCTTATAGATAATTCTCTTTTCACACTTATAGCTTTCTGGGGAGTTTATCCTAAAGAAGTTCTTGTTGAAATATTCCTTACTACATATATTATGAAGTTTATAGTAGCTGTATGTGATACACCTTTTGTATATGCAGCTCACTTCCTTAAAAAGAAAAATCTTATTGAAGAAACTGATTAATAGAAATGTCCATTTTCCTTGTATCCCAAAGAAAATGGACATTTTTTTATTTTATAAAATTAGTTCTTACTGTTGTTATATTTTCTGGTGCATTTATTCCGTTTTTCTTTCCAAACTCAATACATTTTAAAAGCCATGCCATATTTTTTCCAAGATTTTTCATTGTCTGCATTCCTTCTTCATCTTTTAATACTTCTTCAGGAGTATTTCCATGAACCATATTCCAATATGATGAAGATACTACAGGCATTTGACAAATTCCAAGATATTTATTTAAAACATCATAAGAAGCTGTAGTTCCTCCTCTTCTCGCTGAAGTTATACAAGCAGCAGGCTTATGAGTAAATATTTTTTTACCTGCTACAAAGGCTCTATCAAGGAAAGATATAATTCTACCACTTGGATGAGCAAAATAAACAGGGCTTCCAAAAATATATCCATCTGCTTCACGAGCCTTTTTCAAGAATTCATTTACTGCATCATCATTAAATACACAAGCACCATCTAAATTTTTACAACCTCCACAACCTATGCAATCTCTTAAAGGTTCTCCTCCAATATTAAATATTTCCCACTCTATTCCTTCCTTTTCCAAAACTTTTCCTATTTCAGAAAGAGCTGTAAAAGTGCAACATTGACGAGAACTTCCATTTACCATTAAAACCTTCATTTCTATTCCTCCTAAACTTTTATTAATTATAAATTATTTATCTTCAATTAAATAGTATTTTAAAAATATTTCTTGCTATTTTTATACATAAATTTTGTTTCTATATTAATATATTAAAATTATATCATATTTTTTTATCTTTTTTCATTTTACTTTTTTCTCTATTTTTTAATATATAGTTATATTTTTAAAAATATTGACAATTCTTTTTTTTAGTGTAATATTATAGTGTGACTTTCTTTTAAAGGAGGAATAAATGGAAGACGAATTATTTATGAGGGAAAAAATAGATACCCTTTTTGATAATAAAGAATTTGAAGAAGGTGTAAAAATTCTTAAAGAACTTGAAAGTATGGGAGATGACAGCTCATGGATTCTATGTAATATAGGATGGGGGCTTGGAAGACTTGCTAAGCACGAAGAGGCTCTTGAATATTTAAGAAGGGTTGAAGCAAGAGAAGAAGATGATGAAGAGGGATGGCTTTATTCTGAAATCGGATGGAACCTTGGACTTCTTGGAAAACCAAAAGAAGCTATTTTCTATCTTAAAACTGCAAAAGCTGGAG
Source organism: Fusobacterium perfoetens (assembly GCF_021531595.1). NCBI lineage: Bacteria > Fusobacteriati > Fusobacteriota > Fusobacteriia > Fusobacteriales > Fusobacteriaceae > Fusobacterium > Fusobacterium perfoetens. Next base: position 65,202 of record NZ_JADYUD010000004.1, on the reverse strand, counting down.
GAAGAAACGATATTTGGATTAATTCTGAAATCGGATGGAACCTTGGAAAACTTGAAAAATATGAAGAGGCTATTTTCTTCTTAAAGCAAGCTGAAGCCATGGGAAGAGATGATTATTGGATTAGCTGTGAACTTGGATGGGACTTAGAAAATACTGAAAAGTATCATGAAGCCCTTAAATATTTCAATGTTGCAAAAGCCCTTAAAGGTGGAGACATCTGGCTTGATTCTCAAATAGCATGGGTATATGGAAAAATTGAAAAACATACTGAAGCTCTTGAACTTCTTAGAGATTTAAAATCAAGAGGAAGAGATGATGCTTGGCTTAATTCTCAGATAGCATGGAACTATGGAAAACTTGGAAATCATGAAAAGGCTTTAAAAATTCTTTTAAGTGTCTATGAAAGTGGAAGAAATGATATTTGGATTAACAATGAAATAGCATGGAACTATGGAAGAAATGGAGAACATGAAAAAGCCATAAACTATCTTAAGCAATCTGAAAGCATGGGAGCAGACGACAGCTGGGTAAAAACAGAAATGGGATGGAACTTAGGAAGAGCTGAAAAATATGAAGAAGCTATTAAATATCTTGAAGAAGCTTTTAAATTAAAAGAAAATGACAGCTGGATTCTTACTGAAATTGGATGGAATCTTGGAAAACTTAAAAAGCATGAAGAAGCTATTGAAATTCTTATTAAATCTGCAACTATGGAAAATGGTTCTGATGACGAATGGGTTAACAATGAAATTGGTTGGAACTATGAACAATTAGATAAATATGATGAGGCTCTTAAATATTTTGAAAAATCTATGACTCTTGCAGAACCTACTTCATGGGTTTATTCTCAGATAGGTTATTGTTATGGACATCATAGCAAGCCTGATTTTGAAAAAGCCATTGAAATACTTCTTAAAGCTAAAAAAATGGGAAGAAATGATTCATGGATTAATGGAGAAATTGGATGGAACTATGGAAGATTAAAAAAATATAAAGAAGCTGTAAAATATCTTCTGATTGCTGCTAAAATAGATGGAGACAATGTTTCTGTATGGCTTAACAGAGAAATCGGATGGAACTATGGAAGAATGAATAAGCCAAAAAATGCCCTTAAATATCTTTTAGCTGCTGAAAAGCTTGAACCATCTGATGACTGGCTGGTTACTGAAATTGGTTGGAACTATAATAAACTTGATAAATATAAAAAAGCTCTTGAATATCTTTTTAAAGCAATAAAACTTGGAAGAAATGATGACTGGATTTACTCTGAGATAGGGTGGACATATGGTTCTTTAAATGACTTTGACAAAGCCCTTGAATATCTTTTCATTGCTGAAAGACTTGGAAGAAAAGACGAGTGGATTTATTCTGAAATAGCATGGAGTTACAAAGGAAAAGAAGACTATAAAAAGGCTCTTAAATATTTTCTAAAATCTGAAGAACTTGGAAAAGATTCAAGTTGGTTTTATGAAAATACTGCCGAATGCTATGAAGCTTTAAAAAATTATGAAAAAGCTTTAGAGTATTATGAAAAAGCTCTTAATGTTGAAGAGGAAAGTACTGAACTTGAAGAAAAAATAAAATCAGTTAAAAAGCTAATAAAAGGAAAAAAGAAATAGAAAAAACGGAGAATTAAATCTCCGTTTCTTTTTTACTCTCTGTCTTTTTTATTAAATAATCGGCAGCCCTTAGTACTAGCCCTCCTGCATATACAGGGAAAAGAAAAAGTATAACAGCCCATTTAACAAAAGAATTTGAAAAATTCCCTTTATACATAACTATCCCTTTCCTTTAACTAAAAAACCTTTTATTATTTAACTTCTACTCCAGGATTTTCTTCTTTAACTTTTCTTATCATATCAAGAACTTCCATGTCTGCTCCTGGCATTACAACTCTTACTGTTGAATTAGGATTTGCAGCAAGTACTTCCTCTTCATGACCATTTCTTCCAAGAAGAATCATTTTAGGAAGAACTATTTTTCTAGGATCATATTTAGGAGTTACTACTTCAAGTTCTTCTCCAGCTTCAACTCTGTTTCTTATAGCAAGAATATATTCATCATCAGAAATTTTTTCTATAACTTTTGCAACAAGCTGATGTGTTTGGCTGTAAGAATTTCTGTCATTATAATTTTGAGCTTCTGCTCCAGGTCTTCCATGATAGAATCCTTCTGTATAAAGTCTGTGTGAAGTTGACTCAAGTTCTCTAAGCCATTTTTCTTCAAATTTAAAGTTTCCTTCATAGTATTTATCAATAGCTTCTCTATATGCTTTTACACTGTTAGCAACATAATAGATACCTTTCATTCTTCCTTCTATTTTAAGTGAATCTACACCTAAATCAAGAATTTGGTCTATCATTTTTATTGTACATAAATCTTTTGAACTGAAAATAAATGTTCCATGCTCATCTTCAAATACAGGCATATATTCTCCTGGTCTTTTTTCTTCCATAAGAGAATATCTCCATCTGCATGACTGTGCACAGTCTCCTCTGTTAGCATCTCTTCCTGTCATATAGTTACTTAAAAGACATCTTCCAGAAATTGACATACACATAGCTCCATGTATAAATACTTCAAGTTCTATATCAGGTACTTTTTCTCTTATTGTTTTTATATCTTCAAGAGAAATTTCTCTTGCAAGAACAACTCTTCTTGCTCCCATATCTTTCCACATTTTTACTGAACGCCAGTTTGTATTACTTGCCTGTGTACTTACACTGATAGAAAGATTTGAGTTTTCTTTTACTATTTGGAAAACTCCAAGGTCTGCAACAATAACTCCGTCAACTTTTATACTTTCAAGAAACTTAACATATTCTGGAAGGTCATCTAGTTCCTCATTGTGAGGTATTACATTAAGTGTAACATATACTTTTTTTCCAAGTGAGTGAGCATACTCCACTGTTTTTGTTAATTCTTCGTCAGAAAAGTTGTTACTTCCTGCTCTAAGGTTGAACATCTTTCCTCCTAAGAAAACTGCATCAGCTCCATAGTGAAAAGCCATTTCCATTTTTTCTATATTACCTGCTGGTGCTAATAATTCTACTTTTTTCATCTAATATCCTTTCTTCCTTTAAAAAAATTTTCATCTAACTTTCTATATACACATATTAAAAATTTATTATATTTATTTTTCTTTGATTGACCAAAGAAAAGTAACACATTTTATTCCACTTTTGTTGTGTAATCTGCAAATTTTGTAATTTCATGGAAGAATCTAAGCTTTACAGTACCTACAGGTCCATTTCTCTGCTTACCAATAATTACTTCTGTGATTCCTCTTTCATCACTTTCTTCATTATAATAGTCATCTCTATAAAGGAATACAACCATGTCTGCGTCCTGCTCAATCGCTCCTGATTCTCTTAAGTCTGAAAGCATTGGTCTTCTGTCTGCTCTCTGTTCAGGTGCTCTGGAAAGCTGTGAAAGAGCAATTATAGGAATATTAAGTTCTCTTGCTATCCCTTTAAGTGATCTTGAAATATCAGATATTTCCTGCTGTCTGTTGTCTCCTCTTCCTGTTCCTTTTATAAGCTGAAGATAGTCTATTACAATCATATCAAGTTTATTCATAGCTTTAAGTCTTCTTGCCATTGCTCTTATTTCAAGAACATTAACATTAGGGACATCTGCTATATTTATATGAGATTCTGCAAGCTGTCCACTTGCTATACCAAGTCTTCCCCATTCTTCTTCTTCAAGGAAACCATTTCTTATTTTCTGAAGTCCTATCCCTGACTGAACAGCTAAAAGTCTTTGTAAAAGCTGTGAGCTTGACATCTCAAGACTGAATATAAGAACTGATTTTCCCCCTTTCATTGCTGCATTAAGAGCAAGGTTAAGAGCAAAAGCAGTTTTTCCCATTGAAGGTCTTGCTGCAAGAATTACAAGATCTGAAGGATTAAATCCACTTGTTTTTTCATCAAAATTTGCAAATCCTGATGAAATTCCAGTAGCTGCTCCTTTATTGTTAAAGACTTCTTCCAGTCTCATAAACTCTTCAGTCATAGCATCTTTTATACTTATTACATCTTTAGATTCTTTATTTTCAGAAATTTTAAAAATAAGTCCCTCTGCCTTATCTAAGATTGTATCTACATCTTCATATCCATCATAAGACATTTCAACTATTTTTGTTCCCACATCTCCAAGCCTTCTTAAAATAGACTTTTCCTTAATGATTTTAGCATGAACATCAATATGAGCAGCTGTAACAACTCCTCCTATAACATCATAAAGCATAGACTCTCCGCCTATTTCATCAAACTTATTCATCTTTTTAAGTTTGTTCATAACAACAATGGGATCTATTGTTTCACCAGTGTTATAGCATTCTGTCATAGCTTCAAAAATATATTTATGTCCTACCTTATAAAAATCATTTGGAGATATTATCTCAATAATATCTCCAAAACAGTCAGGCTTAAGAAAAATACCTCCGAGAACAGATTTCTCTGCCTCCATGCTGCTTGGAACTCTCTTAAGATTTTCCACACCTTCCATTATTATCTCCTACTCTTTTGTTATAACAGTAATTTCGGCTTTTACATCTTGATGAAGTTTAACTGTTACTTTATGTTCACCAAGTGATTTTATACTGCATTCTATTTTTTTCTTATCTATTTTAAGTCCAAAAGATTTTTCCATTTCAGCAGCAATTTCTTTATTAGTTATTGCTCCAAATAATTTTCCGTTATCTCCTACTTTAACAGTTAAAACTAATTTTTCTTTTTCTAACTGATTTTTAAGGATTATAGCTTTATTTTTTTCATCTTCATTTCTTTTAGCTTCTTTTTTCTTATCATTTTCTATTTTTTGTAAAGCTTCAGCTGTAGCAATTATCCCTTTATTTTTATTAAGAATAAAGTTTTTTGCATAACCGTCTGATACAGTTATTAAATCTCCTTTTCTTCCTTGTCCTGCTACATCTTGTGTTAAAATTACTTGTATTTTTGCCATATTACTTTCCTCCGTTGTCTTTTATTATTGTAATTTTTACGGCTTCAAAACTTAAAAGCCCGGCTATTATAAAGATTATATTTTGAAAATTAAGCCCTATTATAACTGCCAATAACTGACATATTAAATCTGATTTAATTTTCAGTCTTATAAGATTATATACTATTTTTATCCCATATACAACAAAAGATATTTTAACCATAAGCATGATATTTGTCAAATATACATTTTGAATATGTCCAAATCTTATTATAAAGAATGGGACTATATAGAACAGAAGCCACCAGTATGATATTCTCCATACAGGATAACTTTTTCTTCCAAAAGAATAATATGTAAGATAAGTTATAAGACCTACATAAGTATATATCATATAATATACATTATTTTTTATAAACTTAAAAATAATATCAATATTTGCCTGATCAATATTATTAAGCTCCTTTACAACCTCTTTTAAAAGTTCTCCATTTATATTAAGCAGCTTTATATAAAAGAATGCTGTTACTGTTGTAACTATGCTTGTTATTATAATTCTGTCAAATACAGGAATCATAAATTTTTTCCCATTAAACTGATAGTATAAAATTTCTATAGGAAAAAATATAAGAACATACCCTGCTAAATTTTTAAGACTTTCTGCAGTCATGAATTCAAATGCAAATTTATATGTAACTGGAGAAACATAAAAATTTATTCCCCCTATAAAAATCATTGAAAGAATTGTTGCTCCAAGCCATTTTTTTATTTTAAACATTGGCACATTTTTTATCTTATAAATAAGAAGTGCAAATCCTGTAACAGGCATAAGCATAGAAAGATTGTAAAGAATTGTGCACATTACAGCATCAAGGAGAATTCCTGAAACATCACTGTAATTATTTTTTGAAATCTTTTTATCCATTAAACTAATTCTCCTCTGAAAAATATGTCATTAACTGTGATGTAAAATCACTTTCATTTTTTCCTTTTTCATTTTTATTTTCTTTAAATATATATTTTATTCTTAATTTTACTCCTGTTATTCTTTCAACAACATCTTGGAATATAGTATTATAATATTCTGTTTCCATCTGCTCTTTTGCAAAAAGATTTGAATTAAATCTTATATAAAGAATATTTTCTTCCACTTTATAGGGAAGAGCATCCATAAGAAATGCTGAAAAAGTCATTTTTTCATTTTTAGCTGCTCTTACTATCTCTGTCCATCTATTTTTTATATCCTCAAGTGATATGTTTACAGTAGGTACCTCTTCTAAAACTTCTCTTGACACAGTTTCTGAAGTTTCTATTTTTTTAGGAGCTTCTTTATAAACAACCTGTTTTTCAACTACAACTTCTTTTACTTCCTGCTTTGTTTTCTTTATAAGACTGTTTAAAACTACATATCCAAGAAGTCTTTTATCTTCTTCACTTTTGAATTTATTAAGGGAATCAAAAATATTTCCTATTATTCCAAGTCCCTCTTCTGCTTCAAGTTTGCCTTCAAGGACAAGATTTTTTACATATTTTCCAAAGTCTTTAAAAAATTTTTCTATATCAAGAGATTCAAGCCACAGTTTATCTAAAAATACTGCTCCTTCTGAAACTCTTCCTCCTTTTATAATATCTAAAAATTCTTTTAAAAGTGATTTAGATGTAACTCCTATAACTTTACTGCATTTATCTTCATCTATTTTTTCTCCGAGATATGTTATTATAACTCTTTCAAGAATTGATATAGCATCTCTCATACTTCCCCCTGAACTTTCATATATAAGTCCAAGGCTTCCTTCATCAATTTCTACATTTTCTCCTCTGCATATTTCAGAAAGCTTTTCTTTAACTTCTCCATATGTAAGAGGCTGAAAATCATATCTCTGACATCTTGAAATAATAGTAGGAAGAATTTTATCTGGTTCTGTTGTTGCAAGAATAAAAATTACATGTTCAGGAGGTTCTTCCAATGTTTTTAAAAGAGCATTAAAAGCCTCTTTTGTAAGCATGTGAACCTCATCTATTATGTATATTTTTTTTCTTCCTTTTGAAGGCTGATAATTTATTTTATCTTTCAGTTCTCTTATTTCATCAATACCTCTGTTTGATGCAGCATCAATTTCAATAAGATCTATAAAATTTCCGTTATCAATCTCACGGCAGTTCTCACATTCATTGCATGGTGTACTGCTTATTCCATTTTTAAGGCAGTTTACTCCTTTAGCTATAAGTCTGGCACTTGTTGTTTTTCCTACCCCTCTTGGCCCACTGAAAAGATAGGCATGAGAAATTCTGTCGTTATCAAGGGAATTTTTAAGAGTTCTTACAATATCCCCTTCTCCTGCGATTTCACTGAAATCTTTTGGTCTGTACTTTCTATATAATGTTATATGCATATGAATTTCTCCTACTCAAGCCCATAATTTATCATCTTAGTTCTAAGTGTATTTCTTGTTATTCCAAGAACTTCAGCTGTTTCAATTCTCTTTCCATTTGTCTGCTCAAGAACTTGTTTTATAAGCTCTTTTTCAACCTGTCCCATTATATATGTATAATAAGAACCTTTATGAGTTGATTTTTTATAATTTTTAATTTCATCTTCTATCCATTCATTAAGCATCCATGTCTGATAGTTTGTATTTCTTCTTGAAGCTCTTACTCCTGCAACATCTGCTGGAAGATCTTCTATAACTATTGTATTTCCTCTGCACATTGCAACTGCAGATTTAATTGCATTTTTAAGTTCATTTACATTTCCAGGCCAGTCAAATCTAAGAATTTTTTTCATAGCAGGTTTGCTTACACCTTTTACAGATTTATTAAGTTCTCTGTTACATTCTCTTAAATAGTTATCTATTATAAAAGGAATGTCATCTTTTCTGTTTCTAAGAGGAGGAATAACTATTTCAAGAACTTTTAAAGTATCAAGAAGTTCTTCTATGAAACGGCCAGCCTGTACCTCTTTTCCAAGATCTACAGAAGATGTTGCTATTATTCTCATATCAGTTTTAATAGGATCTGCTCCTCCTAGTCTGAAAAATTCTCCTTCCTGAAGGAAATAAAGAAGTTTTGACTGAACATCAAGACTTAATGCTTCCACATTTCCAAGATGAAGTGTTCCTCCATTTGCCTTTTCCAGCTCTCCTGCTTGTGAGAAAATTGCTCCTTCAAAAGCACCTTTTTCATAACCAAAAAGTCTTCTTTCAAGAAGAGAGTGAGGGAATGAAAGGCAGTTTATACTTATAAAAGGTTTTTTAGAAGTATCGCCAAACTGATGTATTGCAAGAGCAACACTTTTCTTTCCTGTTCCTTTTTCTCCAGATACAAGAACAGGCATTCTTCCTGCTGAAACCTTTCCTATTTTTTTATAGACTTGAACTATTTCTTTAGTCTGACCTATAAGTTTATCTCCTATATTTTTATTTCTTTCAACTCTTTCAGCCATAAGTTTATGGTCTCTTACAGCCTTTGCACACACTCTCAGTATTTCAGAAGTCGGCATAGGTTTTAAAAGATAATCATATGCCCCAGCTTTAATACTTCCTGCTACAACTTTTAAGTTTGAACTTACTCCTATAACAATAACTACTGTTTTTTGCTGAAATTCATTTACTTTTTTTATAAGGTTTACAAGAGTTTCCACAGGTAGATTTTTTTCTTCTATTAAAACACAGTCATGATTTTTTTCCTTAAGCTGATCTATAAAATCACCAACTGCTTCTACATATATAAGTCCGTGCTCTGTATTCCCTTCCAGTTCTTCTCTCAAATCCTTTTCCACTCTAAATCCTAAAAAAGTCATTTGATTCCCCCTTTAACATTCTTTTTCTAATTACCTTTAAGTTTAAATGTATAATCTAGAATAACTCTTCCTTTTATACTTAAACCGTGCCTGCTAAGGTATATTTTCCATGTTCTTCCTATGGATTCAATGGCACTGTTGATTTCAGGAACTCCACTTCCTTTATCAATTATAAGATTTACAACTTCCCCTTTTTCATTTACATCTATTTTTACTCTTACACTTCCTTGAAGCCCTTTTAACTGAGCTGATTCAGGATATTCAGGCTCTTGATTTTCTGAGTCCCATCTTGCAACTATATCTCCTTCTTCTACACCAAGTTTATATCCACTAGGAAGTCCTTCAACTTTTCCCTCTTCAACTTTTATGCTTTCAATTGATATACTTTCATCTTTATCAATAAGGATATTGCTTGTATCTCTTTCTTTAATTGTTTCATCAAGAACAAGAGTATCATTAAATTTTATATCTTCTGTTTTCATTCCAAGCTTTTCTTCTCTTTCAAATTTAAGCTCTTTTTTAGTGCTCTTTAGTGCCTCATCAAGAGTATCGCTTTTTTTTCTTGCACTTAGATTTACACTGCTTATTACATTTATTGAAGGAGCTTTTATTGTTTTTGAAACAGAATCAAGACTTAAACTTTTTTCTTTTTTAGCTTCCTGTTTTTTTGGAGCAGGAATTTCTATATTTTTCTTAACAGGCTCTTTCTTTTCCACAGTTTTTTTAGCAGTTACAGTTTTTTTCTGTTCCTTTGAGTAAACCCTTTCTTTTTCAAGAGCAACTAATCCGACTTTTAATTTTCCTTCCTTTACATCTTCTATTTTATATCCAGGAATAAGAAGAACTATTATCAGATTTATTATAAGTGCCAGAGAAAAAGAGAGTTTGTCTCTTTTATTAATATCCATTTTTACCACTCCTATTTCTCAAGCATTGTATCAATATCAAGTTCTGATGCTCCTGCTTCTTTTGATATAGTCATGATATCAACTATAAAACCATAGTCAAGAGCCTTGTCTCCACTTATAATAACAGTTTTGTCCTGAGATTTCTCAAGTTTATCTGCAAGAACTCTTTTCAAGCTGTCCTTTGTTACTTTTATACTTTTTCTTTCATTTCCTTCCTGATATTTTACATAGATAGTTTTACCTTTTGTAATATCAACCTGAAGTTCTTTCACTGCTTTTATCTCTCTTATTGTAGATTGTGGAAGATCTATTTTTATTCCACTGTTTATATCTTCAAAAGATGTTGCCACAAGAAAGAATATCAGAAGAAGAAATACTACATCTATAAGAGGAGTCATTTCAAGAATAATACTGCCACTATTTCTTCTTTTTAATCTCTGCAGTTTCATAAAACTTACCTCCTGAAGTAATTGATAACCTCTGTGCTTCCTTTTTCCATATCATTTATAATTTCATCTATTTTTCTGTTATAGTAGTTATAAATAATAAGGGCTGGAATAGCAACAAAAAGTCCTCCTGCTGTTGTAAATAATGCTTCTGAAATTCCTCCTGCAAGGATTTTAGCATCTCCTGTACCATGAAGTGCAACTGCCTGAAAGGCTTTTATCATTCCTGTTACAGTTCCTAAAAGTCCAATAAGAGGAGTAGTGTGAGCAACAATACTTAAAAGCCACATATTTCTCTCAAGAAGAGGAATTTGTGAAAGAGCAGCTTCTCTTGCTTTTTCTTCAAGTGTCACAATATTAGTTGTATTTGTTTTATTCCAAAAGCTTAAAACTTCTTTTAAAACCATTCCTGTTGAAGATTTTGAATTTGAAAGATAACCTATTGCACCTTTTACATTATCTTCTTCTATATATTTTCTAAGAACTGGCTTTATATCTGAAAATCTGTTTTTCTCTCTTGTTCTAAAATAAATAAATCTTTCAATTATAACTCCTGTACCAAGAACTGACATAAGCAGTATGAAGTACATTAAAAATCCACCATTTTTTATCCAATACATTTTCGTAAAACCTCCTGTTGTAAACCTATAAAGCAACAGCTATAGCTATTACCCCAAGTACTCCCAAAACATATTTCCAAATTGAGCTTTCTTTTGAAACATCAGAAGCAAGTTCTTTTTTTATTTCATCATCACTATTTTTTACTTCAAGGCTTTCTTGTCCTTCTTTTATTTTTTTACTTGATGTTTTTATTTCACTTGCATCTACTTCTTTTTGATCAAGATTTATTTTTTTGTCTGCCACTTCTCTAGTTTCAATAGTTTCTTTGTTTACACCAGTAACTTCTTTGTCAATTACAACACTTTCTGCTGAAAATGCTGAAAGAGAACCTAAAATCATAAGACATAAAACTAATTTTTTCATTTTTGTTCCTCCTTATTTGTGTCAGATACGGTAGTTTCTGTTTCCTCTTTCATAAACTCATCATATTTTGCTGCTGTTTCTTTATTAAGTTTTTTAAGTTCTTTATAATATTTTTGGGACTCTTCTTTATTATTTTCCTTAAGAGATATAAAAAGCATTTTTTCTGTTAGATACTCTTTATATTCTGAGGCATTTTTATTTTGAAGAAGTTCCTTATAACCTTCTTTTGCTTTTGCCGTATCTCCTTTAGCATCATATACATCTGCCAGTTTTAATTTTGCTGGTATTACATATATACTTTGTGGATAAAGAACAAAAACTTTTGAAAGCTCTATTTCAGCTTTATCATTTTCTCCCTTAAGAGCATATATATTTCCTGTTTGGAATACTGCTAAATCTTTATATGGAGTGCTTTCCATTTCTCTTATCTCTTTATAATTTTTCTCAGCTTCTGCATATTTCTTTTCATTGAAATAGTCATTTGCACTATTTATAAGAGCATAATCCCTATATTTTTTACTTTCAAAAAGAATTTTTTCCTCTGCCTGTGCCTCTTTTGTCATTCCTTTTTCTCTGTAAGCAAGAGATTTATAATAACTTTTTTTATATTTATCAGAAAACTTTTCAATCCACTGACTTTTGGCTTCTATATTTTCTGTTTTATCATAAAGTTCTATTATCTTTTCTACTGTCTGATCTTTTTCTGTGTTCTGCACTGATGCTATATAGAGATTTTCATATTCTTTTACAGCTTCCTCTGATTTTCCCCTGTCAGAAAGAATTTTTCCTCTTATTGAAAGAATATTTACTAAATATGAAGAATGAGGATACTCCTTAAGAAATTTTTCACTTTCAGCAAGATAAGAATCTTCTTTTCCAAGATTAAGTTCACAGTTAAGCTCCCAGTATTTTGCATCTTCTTCATATTTCTTTCCACTTTTTTCACTGTATACCATTTTATATTCAGCTTTTGCTTTCTCATAATTCTTTTCAGCAAAATAACTGTCAGCTGTCTGGAATCTTGCATAACCACTGTACTCTGGAATAACAGTAAGTTTTGCAAAATATTCTCTCGCCTTTTCATAATTTCCTAGTCTGTAATAACTAAGTCCTATTCTGTCAACAATATCATCAAGTCCATAAATATATGCTCCGTTAAGATATTCTTCTCCTTCTTTTATAACTTTTTCATATTTTTCCCATAGGAAATTATTTTTTATTATATTATAAGCTGTTTTTTCTTTAAGCTCTTTTCCTATATTTTCTTTACTTTTAAGAGGAGAAAGCAGGCTATCTGCTTTTTCATATTCTCCCACACCCATATAAGCTATTCCTTTTAAATAGGTGCTGTCATCTGTCTCTTCCATTTTATTCAAATATTCTATAACTTCTGAATATTTTTTCTCATTTACAAGAAGATTTACAAGGTTATTTCCTATTTCAACATCACTTCCTGATTTCATATATTCTTTGTAAATCTTTTCAGCTTCTTCTGATTTTCCTTTTTTATAAAAATAATTTCCTGCTGCAAGATAAATATCTTTTTTATAATCTCTATCTTCTTGAAATTCAGTTTTATATTTTTCAAAAGACTCTGAAAGTCCTGTTTCATCATCAGTTTTTGTCTGAAGAACTATCACCCTGTAAAGATTTTCTGCTGTAGGATAATCTTTATATATGCCTTTATAATACTTATAAGATTTTAAAGCATCTCCCATTTCATAATAAGAGTTTCCAAATACTGTACATAAATCTATATATTTTTTTCCTTCTGTTTCATATTCAGGAAGATATTTTTCAAAAGACACAGCTTTTTTATAATCTTTCATATTATAAAAGCTAAGTGCTGAATAATATCTGCTGTTAAGAAGGTATTTTTTATCTTTTATTTTTTCAAATTCTTGTGCTGCCTTCTTATAGTTTTCAAGTTTATAATGAGAATAAGCATAAGTATATCTTACACTGTCAGGTTTTTCCTCTCCCATTATGTCATAAAAGTTAACTGCTCTTTTATATTCATTCTCTGCAAGAAAATAATCTGCTAAAACCCTTGCTCCTGCTTTTTTATCTCTTTCTCTGTCAATTTCAGAATAAATCATAAGAGCCTTATCTATTTCTTCTCTGTTTGCATATATTTCTATAAGAGTTATTCTTCCTTTTTTACTATAGCTGTCATTAGGATATCTTCTCAACCCCTCTTCAAAACAACTTATAGCTTTATCAGAATCATTAAGTTTATAATAAGAAGATCCATAAAGGTAAGTTAAAAGAGGAATATCCTTACTTGTGCTTTGAAGATTATTATAAAAATCAAGATACTTTACTGCATCTCCATACTGCCCATTATTATAAAGCCCCATTGCAAGATACAGAACTGCAGATTCATAATAATCTCCCTGAATTCTTACAACATTCATAAACTCTTTTACAGCTTCTGTGTTATCTCCCTGATTAAGAAGAATTATACCACTGTCATAAAGAGTTTTTTCATATATTTTTTTATTTTCTTTTAGATTTACAGCATATTTTTCTGCTTCTGCTCTGTTTCCTTCAGCTTTTTTTATTTTATAAAGGTAAGAATAAGCTTCTGTCTTTTCATCTTTTTTTAATTTATACTCTGTTAAAAATTTTTGAAAATATATCTCAGATTTTTTATAATCTTTTTGTATAAAATATACTTTCGCCATTCTTTCACATATATTTTTATTATATTTAGAATCAGGATAATTTAAAATAAATTTTTCAGATTCTGATACAGCCATATCATATCTTTCTTGTTTGTACAACTCATTTAAAAATGCTATATCTTCTTTCATATTTCCATAAGCCAGATTAGCACTTAAAGTGATTAATGCAATGTATAAAAATTTTCTTTTGAACAATATTATCACTCCTTGATTTACTGGTTAATTTTTAATATAACCTAAAAACAGCTTACATCATGAAGTTTAAGAAATGTTTTCATTCTTTTTAAGAGAAATAAGAAAACTTTCTATTTCATCAATATCTAAATCTGTGTTGATACACGGAGATTTTTTTATTTTATTATAAACTCCATAAACACTCATAGGAAATGTATCATAAATTCCTGACACCAAATCTCGCTTACATGCTACTGCTATAATAAGTTCAGGTCTTTTTTCTTTTATAAACAGTCTTGCAAGAGTTCCCCCAGTTGCAACCTTAACTTCCAGTCCATATTTTTCTTTAAGATTAAGGATTGCACCTATTTTACATTTTCCGCATTTTTTACAGTTTTCTATATCTGAAGTAATTCTAAAAGGGCAGTCGTAGTTCTGAATACAGTGTGGAAGAAGGAGTGCTATATTTTTAGGCACAAAACTTCTAAATTTTTTCATTACCCGTTTGTTGTTGTATTCCAAAAATTTATCAGCCATGTAATTCCTTTTAATTTGGTCATTAAGAAATCTTTCATTGAGAATATATGCCAGATAAAAAAAGCTGTAAATAAGTTTTCCTGATAAAAAATTGGTCATTATTTTTACCTCTTTAGATATATTATTACGCATTTTCATTATAACATATTTATATATCCATTTCAATTTCTGAATTGTCCAATTAACGAAAAAATAAGGTATGAAAATAAATCAACAAATATTTTTTTCAAAAAAAATATCTGCTGTTTACACTTCAGAAAGATAAAAATTAAAGCATTTTAATTTTTTCTCTGTTATATAAACTGTGCAGATATTTTTATACATAAATATTTATTTTAGTAATCAGTCAGAAAATGATTAAAAATCTTTAAGTGCAAGTGGCATTACAACATATATGTAATTTTCATCATTTACACTTGCAATTCTTACAGAGCTATTTGACTCTTTAAGCTCTATTACAACATCACTTTCTTTATCAAAATTTTGTAAAAACTCAAGAAGGAATTTTACATTAAGAGATATTTTAAGATTATCTCCTGAGTAGTTTATACCTAATTCCTCTTTTATTTTAGCAACACTGCTCACTCCTCTTACAAGCATAGTGTCATTTCCAAATTCAAATACAGCTCCATATTTTGAATCCATATTAGATCTTACGAAAATCTGTATTCTTCTTAACACTTTCATAAGGTCATCTGTTTTTACTGTCATTTTTTTATTATATTGTGCAGTTCCTAAAATTCCTCCATAATTAGGGAAAGGAAGTTCTATTGTTCTGCTCACTATTTCAGTATTGTCTGAAATAAAGTAAATCTGATTTTCTCTTACAGAAATATTTATATCTTTTAAATCTTCACTCTTAAGAAGTTTTGTTATAGCTTCAACTGTGTTTAAAGGTATACTTACCTGTGTTTCACTTTCTGTTTCTATCTCTTTTACAAGATAAGTCAGACGGTATGTATCAGTTGAAACAAATCTTGCAATTTTTCCTTGCATATCAAGTCTTATACAGTTAAGAGAAAGATTATCAGCTGTTGCTGCTGCTGAAAATTTAACTTTTTCAAATGTTTCTAAAAGTTCTTTGCTTGAAATTGTAAAACAGTGTTTTGCAGCTTCACTATTTCTGTTTGCAAGCATTGGAAATTCATCTGCATTCATAAGAGAAAACTCAGAAGAAGAATCTCCTGTTTCTATAATAAGTGTAGAATCTTCTGCTTTTAAAAGGATTACATCATCAGAAAGTTCCTTTACATATTCATCTATAAGCTGAGGCTGAAAAACAACCTTTCCTTTTGCTGCAGCTTCGCATTCCATAGTTGAAGTAATAGTCAGCTCAAGATTAGTTCCACAGAAAAATAAAGTATTGTCTTCTTTAACTTCAAGATATACACATGAAATTATCGGCTTTATTTTATTTTCTGTAACTGCTTTTTCAACAGTTCTTAATTTTTTTAAGAATTCTCCCCTATTTACTTTTACAATCATGTAAAATCCTCCTGATTATTTAACATATAAACTATTGCTAAGTTCTTTGTCATATTTTTTTCTAAGTTTTGCCAGAGTTTTTTTCTCAATCTGTCTTACTCTTTCTCTGGTAATATTAAATGCTTCTCCTACCTGTTCAAGTGTATGTATATCATATCCACTCAAACCATATCTTCTCATAAGAATTTCTTTTTCTCTGTCTCCAAGGTCATCAAGCATTTCATATATTTTTTCTCTGTGAATCTCATTTATAATATCATTTTCAAGATTTTCAGAGTTTTCATTTAAAATTACATCTTCAAGATATATATTGTCTCCTACAGACTCGTTTAAAGACATCACTTCCTGAAATTCAATCATAATATTTGATATCTTTTCAGGAGAGATATTAAGCTTTTCACCTATAAACTCATTTGAAGGATAATCACCTGTATTCATAAGTTCTTCCACTACAATCTTATTTATCTTATTTAACAAGTCATATTTATAAGAAGGTATTCTTATTTCTCTTCCTTTACACATAAGGGCTTTTGTAATTGACTGTTTTATCCACCATACAGCATATGTTGAAAATCTAAATCCCTTATCCATATCAAATTTATCAATAGCACGGATCAGTCCAAAATTTCCTTCGCTTATAAGGTCAATAAGAGTCATTCCCTTATTCATATAGTTTTTGGCAACACTTATAACAAGTCTTAAGTTGCAGACAATCAGCTTATTTTTAGCCTCAAGGTCTCCCTCTTTTACTTTCAGCAGAAGTTTTTCTTCCTCTTCTCTATCTAAAATCTCATATTTTCTTATATCATTCAAGTAAAGTGAAACTAGATCTTTTTCTTCCATACTGTACAACCTCACCCTGTTTTAATAATTAATAAAGAATTAGAACTCCTCTTTTAAATCACGGGACATCAGTTCTTTAACCATAACAGCTGCTTTTTCATCTTCATACAGTACTTTGTATACAGCCTCAACTATTGGCATGCTTACATTTAATTCCTGTGCTTTTGTATAAACTGCTTTTACAGTAGGCACTCCCTCTGCCACCATTGTCATTCCGTCAAGTATTTCTTTAAGAGTATATCCTTTTCCAAGTTTCTCTCCCACATATCTGTTTCTGCTGTGTTGGCTGGCACAAGTAACTATAAGGTCTCCTATACCACTTAATCCATAAAATGTTTTTGGATTTGCTCCACATTTTTCTCCAAATCTTATCATTTCAGCTACACCTCTTGTTATAAGAGCAGCTTTTGTGTTATCTCCAAATCCAAGTCCGTCAGATATACCTGCACCAAGAGCAAGACAGTTTTTAACTGCTGCACCAAGTTCAACTCCTACCATATCTTCATTTACATAAACTCTGAAGACTTCAGAATTAAATATTTCCTGAACAGCTTTTGCCTTATCAAGTTTACCTGCTGCAACTATTGTTGTAGGTATTCCCTTACATACTTCTTCAGCATGTGTAGGCCCTGAAAGAACAACTATATTATTGTGATATTTTCCTAAAATTTCATCTTTTATTACTTCTGAAAGTCTAAGTCCTGAACTTATTTCAATTCCTTTTCCTGTGTTTACAATAAGAAGATCACTTCTCATCTGATCTGAAAATCTTGCAACCACACCTCTTAAAACTTGTGAAGGTATTGAAAATACAACTGCCTTTGCATTTTTAAGAAGGTCTTTATCTTCATTTGTAACATGAAGATTATCAGGAAACTTTACTCCTGGAAGAAGTTTTGCATTTTCTCTTTCTCTTTCCATTTTTTCTGCAAGCTCTTTATCATATTCCCACATATGTACATCAAAGCAACCTTTATTTGCAAGTACCAGTGCAAGTGCTGTACCCCAGCTTCCTGCTCCTACAACTACTATTTTATCTCTCATCACTACCTATCCTTTCTTTCCAAATGTTATTTTTGATTCTGTACCGTTTAAAAGTCTTCCTATATTGCTTTTATGTTTGTAAATTACAAAAGCTCCTATTATAAAAGACAGTACCACAAGAGTTGTCTTGTCAACTCCCTCCTTTGCAGGAAGTATTAAAACCATCACAGGAAGAATAATTGCTCCTGTAATTGATGAAAGTGAAACATATCTTGTAAAATATACAACTATTAAAAATCCAAAGAATGTCACAAGAACAGCTTTTGGTGCAAGGAATAAGAATACTCCAAGACTTGTAGCCACTCCCTTTCCTCCTTTAAAGTTAAGAAAACATGACATTGAATGGGCAAATATAGCAATAAGCCCTAATACTACTATATATTTATCTGATATATTAAAATGGCTTGCTATATATAAAGGCAGATAACCTTTCAATGCATCCATAATAAGAGTTGCTATTCCACATTTTGCTCCTAATATTCTGTAAGCATTAGTTGCTCCCGAGTTTCTGCTTCCTACTGTTCTTATATCAATTCCCTTAAATATTTTTCCTATCCACACTCCGCTGGGAATAGCCCCACAGAAATATGCAAGAAGTGATAAAAGTATATACTTACTCATATTTCCCCCTTAATATTTTATGAGCATTTTTATTTTAGCTCTTTTATATATATTCTGATGCTTTTATTTATTTCCTTTTCAGTTATAAAAAATTCTATTTTTTATTAAAGTATCAAAGGCTGTAACAAAGGCACTTCAGCAAATATATTATATCATTTAAAATAAAAAAAATAAACTTTTATAAAGAAAAAATAAAAGGAACTATTGCAAATTCTGATTTATAAAAATAAAATTTTAGAACATTAAAAATATTTTTGTTATTTATGAAATGAGTTGAACGCCAAAAATGACACTGTCTGAACGAAGTGAGTTTGTCATTTTTAGTGAAACGAATAATATAAATAAAAAATATTTTTACAGTATAAAATTTTATTTTATAAATTTGCAACAGCTCCTCTTATGATAAATTTATTATTTTTTTAAAAGACCAATCCCATCTCCGAAAGGAAGAAGGACGAACTTTTCTCCAAATTCTTCATAAAGCCAAGTTATAAATTCATCAAGTTTTCTTACTATTGTCTTAAATCTTTTTGGGTATTCTTTATATAGATATCCTCTGAACATAATATTATCAATAAATATTATTCCATCTTTTTTCAAAAGCTTATAGGAATCATCAAAAAATTCTTTGTAGTGACCTTTTGAAGCATCAATAAACACAAAATCAAATTCCTCATTAAGTTTTTTTATCTCTTCAGAAGCATCTCCTAAAATTGCATTTACATTAGTAAGACCTGCTTTTTTAAAATTCTCAAGTGCCTCTTTATATCTTATTTCATCTATCTCTATTGTAGTAAGTTTTCCTCCGTATTTTTCACTGGCTTTTGCCATTAAAATACCTGAATAACCTATAGCTGTTCCAACTTCAAGGATATTTGTGCTTCTATTTATATTAACCATAAATTTAAGATATTCAGCTACTTCTTTTGTAACAATAGGAACATTGTTTTCAGCTGCATATTTTTCCATTTCAAGTATAAGTTCATCTTTTTCTTTAATTTTTCCTGTCACATAACCATTTGCTTCTTTTAATTCTTCCAGCATTTATATTTTATTCCCCTTTTTTTCTGAATTTAATCATATAGAAATTATCTAAAATTTCTTCTTTATAATTTATTGTAAATCCACCAAACTGGTCAAAATCTCCTCCTACATTTTGAGGAATTTCAAATTTAACAACTTCAAACTGTGGATTATTTTCTAAAAATCTCTTAACATTTCCTGTATTTTCTTCATAAGTTATAGTACAAGTGCTGTATACAAGCTCTCCTTCATCTTTTAAAATACATGCTGCTGATTCAAGGATTTCATACTGAAGTTTTGATAATTCTTCAACATTTTCCAGCCCTTTGCTATATAAAATTTCTGGTTTTTTTCTTATTACACCATATCCACTGCATGGAGCATCAACTAAAATTTTATCAAACTTTTTACCTTGTTCTTTAAGTTTTCTTGCATCCATTTTCACTGCTTTTACTATATCTATTCCCATTTTTTCACAGTTTTCTTCTATCAGTTTAATTTTATGAGGATAGATATCAAGAGCCATTATCTCTCCTTTATTTTCCATAAATTCAGCCATAAGAACTGTTTTACTTCCAGGAGCTGCACATGTGTCAAGCACATGTTCTTCTGGTTTTGGATTTAAAACTCTTACAGAAAGATAAGATGCTCCGTCCTGAGCAATTATTTTTCCCTCTTTAAACTCATCAAGATAAAGAACTGCACCTGAATCAAGATAATAAACAGTATCAACTTTTTTCACTATTTTTATATCAAGTTTCTTTAAAAGTTTTTCAAATTTTTCCTCTGAATATGTAAGTCTATTTACTCTTACTGCCATATAAGGAATTTTTTTAAGAGATTTTAATACTTCTTCTGCCTTATCTCCATAGTCTTTTTTTACTTTATCAAAGAACCACTGTGGATAAGAATAAAGTATATCGTATCTTCCCTCTTCTTTAAGCTTTGCAATTTCTTCATCTTTTTCCCTTGCATATCCTCTTAGTACACCGTTTACAAATCTGCTTACAGGAACACTAAATTTTTTCTTTGTAAGTTCTGCTGCTTCCCAGACAACTCCTCTTTCATCACTTTTCATAAAAGTCATCTGATATATTGAAATTCTAAGAAGATTTCTCAGCCAATCTTTTTTTATTTCCTTGGCTCTTTTATTAATCATCTCATCTATAAATATTTTATTTCTTATTACTCCATAAAAAACTTCTGTTATAAACCCTCTTTCTTTCTTATCAAGTCTATTTTCTTTAAAATATTCATTAAGGGCTATATTAGAATATTTTCCATTATCAACTTCTGTTATTAATGAAATCACTCTCTGCTTTATATTCAAAGTTATCTCCTTTTATCTCTGCCTTTTTTCAGTTTCTATTATTTCTTATTCATTATACTATATATTTTTATTAATTTAAAGTTATAAATTTTATTGACAGTTTCAAGAATTTATGATATTTTTATATTAGCAGCTAAGTAATATGAGTGCTAAAAAAATAGGAGGTTATTTTTAAAATGAGAAAACAGACTGAAAACTTTCAAGCTGAAACAAAAGAACTTTTAAACTTAATGGTAAATTCAATTTATACAAATAAAGAAATATTCCTAAGAGAACTTGTATCAAATGCAAGTGATGCCATTGACAAACTTAGATTCAGAGCTCTTACAGATACTGAACTTTTAAAAGATGGAAGCGATTTTAAAATCACAATAGCTACAGACAAAGAAAATAAAACTCTTACTATCTGTGATAACGGTATAGGTATGACTTTTGACGAAGTAAATGAAAACATTGGTACTATTGCTAAATCTGGTTCAAAAGCTTTTATAGAAAAATTTAAAGAAGCTAAAGAAAATTCAGAAATTGATATTATAGGACAGTTCGGAGTAGGTTTCTATTCAGCATTTATGGTTGCTGACAAAATCACTCTTTTAACAAAATCACCTTTAAGTGAGCTTACTGTTTTATGGTCATCAAATGGAGACGGTTCATATAACATTGAAGAAACTGAAAACAGTGACGATTTAAAAAGAGGAACAAAAATCATTCTTCATATGAAAGAAGATGCTCTTGATTTCCTTGAAGATTATAAAATTTCTTCACTTATCAAAAAACATTCAAACTCAATTAAATATCCTATTTTCATGGGAGAAAAAAAATTAAACGATGAAAAACCTCTATGGAAAATGGATAAAAAAGATATAACTGAAGAACAATATAATGAATTTTATAAACATACTTTCTATGACTTTGAAGATCCTCTTCTTCACTTTCATTTTAAAGTACAAGGTTCTCTTGAATATACAGCTCTTATCTATGTTCCAAAAAGAACACCTATGGACTTCTATTCAAGAGACTATAAAAGAGGACTTCAACTTTACAGCAAAAATGTATTCATAATGGATAAAGCTGAAAAACTTATACCTGAATATTTTAGCTTTATGAAAGGTATAGTTGATACAGATAACCTTTCTCTTAATATTTCAAGAGAAATTTTACAACAAAATGACGAACTTGAAAAAATCTCTAAAAATATTGAAAAGAAAATAACAACTGAGCTTCAAAAATTAATAAAAGAAGACAGAGAAAAATATATAACTCTTTGGGAAGCATTTGGAAGATCTATAAAATTTGGTGTACAAGATATGTATGGAATTTATAAAGGAAAATTAAAAGATCTTCTTATCTTCAAATCTTCTTTTGAAGATAAATATGTAACTCTTAAAGAATATGTTGAGAGAATGAAAGAAGATCAAAAAGAAATCCTTTATGTTTCAGGAGAAAATATTGAAGTTTTAAAATCTCTTCCAAAAATGAAGGTGCTTAAAGATAAAGGACTTGAAGTTCTATATCTTACAGACAGAATTGATGAATTTACAATAAAAGCACTTATGGAATATGATGAAAAACAATTTAAGTCTATCAACGCTTCTGATTTTGAACTTGATGATGAAAAAACTAAAGAAGAAAAAGAAAATCTTGCTAAAGAAAACAAACCTCTTCTTGAAAGAATAAAAAATCTTCTTGGAGAAAAAATTGCAGAAGTAAAATTAAACAATGGGCTTGGAAGTGGTGCTGCTGGACTTTCAGCTAAAGGAGAAATCTCTCTTGAAATGGAAAGAACTCTTTCTGAAATCCCAGGAAATGAAAATATAAAAGCTGAAAAAATACTTGAACTTAATCCAAATCATCCTATGTTTGAAAAGATAAAAAACAGTGATGATGAAACTCTTAAAGATTTAATATACATTCTTTATAATCAATCTTTAATGATTGAAGGATTCCCTATGGAAAACCCTGTTGAATTTGCTGATAAAGTAAATAAAATACTTTCAAAATAGGCTTCTAATAAATCCTTAATTAAAAAAATGGGGATGTTGCATTTTCTAATTTATAAAAATAAAATTTTATTTTTATAGATTTGCAACATTCCCACTTTTTATTTATATGTAAGAAGTTTTTTCTCCATAGCTTCTGAAGTTCTGTTTATAGCCTCTTCAGCTGCCTCTCTGTCAAGTCTGTAAAATTCATTGAATAAAAGATCTATTACAAAAAGTTGTGCCATTCTGGCAGCTATGCTTCCTGTTTGTTTAGGACTTTCCCTTGATCCACATAAAAGAATTATATCTGCAAATTCTCCTGCAAAACTATTTCTGTGATGTGTTATAAGAATTGTTTTTGCCCCTCTCTTCTTAGCCTGCTCTAAAAGTTTAGGCCCATCTTCTGTAGCCCCTGAATATGAAAACAGGACAACTACATCTTCCTTGCTGCAGTTTGAAACTATTATAGTCTGAAAATGAGAATCAGGTATATATGAAAAATTGCTTGAAACAGTTACAAATCTTCCCCATAACTCCTGTGCCATTATTCCACTGCTTCCCTGACCAAAACAATATATATGTTTTGCATCTTTTAAATACTTAGCTGCTTTACAATAAGCCTCTTTATCTATAAGCTGAAGTGTTTGATTTACAGAAGTCATATTATAAGCGAAAAGCTTTTTTGCCATATCCATAAAAGAATCTTCAGGAAGAATTTCTTCATAAGCATCTATCTCTCCGTCAATAAGCTTTGCACTGTTTGCCTCTGCAAGAGCATATTTAAATTCTTTATACCCTTTAAATCCAAGAATCTGACAAAAACGGAAAACAGTAGATTCACTTACTTCACAGGCAGCAGCAAGCTGATATATAGACAGATACTGAGGCTCTGATATATTTGAAAGAATATAGTCTGCTATCCTCTTTAAAGGCTTGCTTAAACTAAGATATTCATTTGTAATCTGTGTTAAAACATTATCTTTGTTTGCTGGAATCATTTTTTATCCTTTCTGCTTAAGGCTTAAGTGCCTTCAGCACCATACTATTATAATAAATATAGCAAATAGTTCGTCTCTTTGCAATATTTTATTCAATTATAACACTTTTTTGTAAAAATAAAAATTTATTTTAAAATTTTAAAAATAAAAAATAAAATTTTATTTTTTTTAGAAAGATTATTGACATTTTATTTTTTTTTTAGTATCATATCATTGTAAGTAACAAACAAGTGTTTTAAATACAGACTGAATGAAAAAAAATAAAAATAAAGGAGTGATTTTAAGATGAGAGATTTAGAAAAATTTCATGGAGTAATTCCTGCTTTCTATGCTTGCTATGATGACGAAGGAAATGTAAGCCCTGAGCGTGTTCGTGCTTTCACTCGTTACCTAATTGAAAGCGGTGTTAAAGGAGCATATGTTGGTGGATCTTCTGGAGAATGTATCTATCAAACTGTTGCAGACAGAAAATTAGTTTTAGAAAATGTTGTTGACGAAGCTAAAGGTCGTTTAACAATAATAGCCCATGTTGCATGTAACAGTACTAAAGAAAGTATGGAACTAGCTAGACATGCTGAATCTCTTGGAGTAGATGCTATAGCTGCTATTCCTCCTATCTATTTCCGTTTACCAGAACATGCTATCGCTAAATACTGGAACGATATATCAAGTGCTGCACCTAATACAGACTTTATAATTTACAACATTCCTCAATTAGCTGGTGTTGCTTTAACACCTTCTCTATTAAAAGAAATGTTAAAAAATCCTAGAGTTATTGGTGTTAAAAACTCATCTATGCCAATACAAGATATCCAAACATTTAAATCAATAGCTGGAAAAGACAGTGTTGTATTTAATGGTCCTGATGAACAATTCATCGGTGGATTATTAATGGGAGCAGACGGTGGAATTGGAGGAACTTACAGTGCAATGCCTGGATTATTCCTTAAAATGCATGAATTATATAAAACAGGAACTCCTGCAAACCTTGAATTAGCAAGAGAAATTCAATATGCAGTAAACGATATCATAGCAGGATTATGTTCTTGCAAAGGACAAATGTATGCTGTAATAAAAGAAACTCTTCGTATTAACCACAACTTAAACATCGGTGGAGTTGCAGCACCTTTTGCAAACCTTTTCCCTGAAGATATGGAAAAAGTTCAAGCTGTTGCTAAATTAATAAGAGATACTGAAGCTAAATATCTATAATTGATAAATAACCAGCATGAAAAATTAAAAAACCTCTTTCTTAATGAAAGAGGTTTTTTATTATAAAAATATTTATTATTTATTAGGGCTTGTAACCATTTTCTTTCTTCCTCTTCTTTTAGGAACATTTATTCTGGCTTCAAGTTCTTTACCAACTCTGAATTTTATATATTTTTTAGGAGTGCATGCTACTTCTTCCCCTGTTCTTGGATTGAAAGCCATTTTTCTCTTTGTCTCTTTTATTTCAAAAGTTCCAAAGTCTCTTAATATAAGAGTTTCGTCTCTTTCAAGAGCTAACTTCATAACTTCTATGAAATCTTCAACCTCTTTTTTTGCTTCAGTGTAAATGTGCATTTTTTTGTACTTCATATATAATTCCACTAACTCTTTTTTAACCATATCTTCCTCTCCTTCTTTAATTTATTTAATAATATATATAATACTTAAATTATTGAAATTTTTCAAGTAAAATTAAAAAAACCCTTAAAAAATTTTTTAAGGGTTTTTCTTTATTTACCATTTTTTCACAGTTTCCTGTACTTTATTATTTTACAGGATTAACAGCTTTTTTGTAAGCTCCTTCAGAACCAAATACATCAACTATTTTAGTTTTGTAGTAAGCTTTCATTTCTTCTTTAGCTGGTCCTAAGTATTTTCTTAAGTCAAATTCTCCTGGTTTTTCAGCTAAAACTTTTCTTAAAGCAGCAGTGAAAGCAAGTCTTCCGTCTGTATCAACATTGATTTTAGCAACTGCTGATTTAGTAGCTTTTCTTAATTCAGAATCAGGAATTCCGATAGCGTCTTTTATTGTTCCACCATATTGTTTTATCATTTCAACATATTGTCCTGGAACAGCTGATGAACCGTGTAATACGATTGGGAATCCTGGTATTCTTCTTTCTATTTCTTCTAATATGTCAAGTCTTAATTTAGGATCATCACCTGGTTTGAATTTATGAGCTCCGTGAGAAGTTCCGATAGCTATTGCTAAAGAGTCAACTCCTGTTTTGCTTACGAAGTCTTCAACTTCATCTGGGTTTGTGTAGATGTGGTCAGCAGCTTTAACATCATCTTCAATTCCTGCTAAAACTCCTAATTCAGCTTCTACTGTTACATCTTTAGAGTGAGCATACTCAACAACTTTTTTAGATTCAGCAATATTTTCATCATAAGGGTGATGAGAACCGTCTATCATTACAGATGAGAATCCGCAGTCTATACATTTTTTAGCAACTTCAAAACTTGGTCCATGGTCAAGGTGTAAAGCTACAGGGATATCAGATCCTGATAATTTTACATAGTCAGCAGCTGCTTTAGCAATCATTGGTACCATGTAAGATCCCATGTATTCCATAGCTCCTTTTGAACATTGAAGGATTACTGGAGAACCCATTTCAGCACAAGCTTCAACGATAGCCATAGCTTGCTCCATGTTGTTGAAGTTGAATGCTGGTACAGCATAACCATTTTCGTTTGCTTTTTTAAACATTTCTTTTGTGTTTACAAGACCTAGGTCTTTATAATTGTAAGCCATATTTTCTTCCTCCTGTGAATAATTTTTACCCACTTCAATTTTACCAAAAATTACAAATAAAATCAATCTATTAAAAATTATATTTTAATTTTTTTAAAAATATGTCTGAAAAAACTTTTCAATCTCATTCTTTTACGAAACATTACGAAGACCTCAGGTACAAGTTCAATGACATTCTCAATGACTCTTTTGTACTCTCCAAAATGGTCAAAAATTGAGCATTTTTTGTTCAAAAGCCACGACAGCATAATAAGATTTATTATTCTCATAAAATTTACAGCAAAATTAAGAACAGCTGTTTTAGTTATATATATATTAAATACTTTAAATAAAACTTCTCCTTCCTGCACAGAAAGAATCTGAATTATAAAAGTTCCTAAATAAATATATATAAGTATTCTCAGTTTTTTTATATTGTTCTTTAGATTTTTGTTGAGAATAATATTAAGGAACAGTTCCAAAATGAAAACTGTTCCTATAACTCTTATATCATCTAATATTATACTTGTTAAAAATAATACAGTCAGTATACTATTTAGTAACAACTTTTACTCCGTTCATATAAGGCACTAATGCATCAGGAATTAAGAATGATCCATCTTCTTGTTGGTAGTTTTCCATTATTGCAACTAATGTTCTTCCTACTGCAAGTCCTGATCCGTTTAATGTATGAACGAATTCACTTTTATTGCTTCCGTTTGGTCTGTATTTAAGTCCCATTCTTCTAGCTTGGAAATCTTCACAGTTTGAACAAGAAGAAATTTCTCTGTATTTATTTTGAGAAGGTAACCATACTTCAACATCATAAGTTTTAGCAGATCCAAATCCAATATCTCCACTGCAAAGAGCAATTACTCTGTATGGAAGTCCTAAAATTCTTAAAACATCTTCAGCATTATCTACCATTTTTTCTAATT
The DNA here is from genome assembly GCF_021531595.1 of Fusobacterium perfoetens. NCBI lineage: Bacteria > Fusobacteriati > Fusobacteriota > Fusobacteriia > Fusobacteriales > Fusobacteriaceae > Fusobacterium > Fusobacterium perfoetens. The sequence continues at coordinate 37,734 of NZ_JADYUD010000004.1, read as the reverse complement.
CATCATATGAAGTTTCAGGAGTAGCAAGTTTAACCATTTCTACTTTGTTGAATTGGTGAACTCTTATTATACCTTTAACATCTTTACCATAAGATCCAGCTTCTCTTCTGAAACAAGGAGAGTATGCTGTATAGTATTTAGGTAAATCTTTTTCATCTAAAATTTCTTTTCTGTGGATGTTTGTCATTGTAATTTCTGAAGTAGAAATTAAAAACATATCATCATCTGTTCTATACATATCTTCTTCAAATTTAGGTAATTGTCCTGTTCCTTCACAAATTTCTCTGTTTACTAAGAATGGAGTAATGTGTTCTGTATATCCGTGTTTTTCAGTATGAAGATCTAGCATGAAGTTTATTAATGCTCTTTCAACTCTTGCAGCTCCTCCTCTGTATAATACGAATCTTGATCCAGATAATTTAGCTCCTCTTTCAAAATCTAATATTCCTAATTTTTCTCCAATTTCCCAGTGAGATTTTGGTTCAAAATCAAATTTTCTAGGTTCTCCCCATCTTCTGATTTCAACATTTTCATCTTCATCTTTACCGATTGGTGTAGTTTCACTTAATTTGTTAGGGATTGTCATTTGGATATATTTTATTTTTTCATCAACTTCAGCTAATTTTTCATCTAATTCTTTTATTTTAGCAGAAACTTCTCCCATAGCTTTTATAAGTTCAGAAGCATCTTCTTTAGCTTTTTTAAGTCTTGCTATTTCAGCTGATTCATTATTTCTTTTATTTTTTAAAGCTTCAACTTCTCCAAGGATAACTCTTCTTTCTTCGTCTAATTTTGCAAATTCATCAAGAGTAAGGTCACTTCCTCTTTGTTTAAGCCATTTCTCCACTTGTTCTCTATTTTCACGCATAAATTTTAAGTCTAACATATTTATTCCCCCTTAATTATATTTCAATCATTCCATATTTTTTTATTGATACTTCCTCAGCCTTAACACCACATATATTTAAAAGTGAGTTAGGTGACATATTTTCAAGTATCATTGTAATTTTTTGATTTTCTCTATCTATCTCATATTTTTTAATTCTTGGTTTTAAATCTTTACTTTCTATTTTTCCTTTTTTCTCTTTTGTAAGGATTATTTCATCCTGTGATAAAAGATTTTCTATTTTCTCTATGGAGGAGCCTGGTCCCTGAATTTCAAATTTCATCTCTTTATATTCCTCAGCTATTGATGTTTTTCCATCAATATCCATCACTTTGGTAAACTCAAATCCTATGACACATTTATTATTCAGTCTTCTGAATAACTCTTCATTTGTCATATCTTCTCTCAATTCAATATCCATTGCCTCATTAAAAGCATCTGTTCCCAAAGAGATAGGATTTCCCAAAGAGATTTTTGGTCTTGGGTGAAATCCCTGACTGTATTTCACAGGTATCCCACTCTTTCTCAAAATTCTGTCCATAAATCTCAAAAGGTCTAAGTGAGAAATATATTTCATTTCTTCGTACTTGTTAAAAAACAATCTCTTCTTCATCTTAATCCTCTTTCGTCTTTTGATACTATCTATTGTATCACGGAATAAGAATTTATTAAATAGAAATAATAAAAAAAACTTATTTTTCCTTAACTTTTTTAATAAAAAAAGGGTTGTTGCATTTTTTAGATTATAAAAATAAAATTTTATTTTTATAAATTTGCAACAGCCCTCTTTTATTTTAATTAATTTTATTATTTTTCTTTGTCATTTATTTCTTGTTCAAGTTTTTTAACTCTTTTTAAAAGTTCAGGAAGTTTTTTAAGTCCTGCCTGAATTTTTAAGCTTTCCTGAAGAGGTACTATAGGATGTCCTCCAAGGACTTGGTTATCTTTAACATTTCCTGTTATTCCTGATTTAGCAGCAACCATAATATTATTTCCTATTTTGATATGCCCACCTATTCCAACCTGTCCTCCGATTGTTACATTATTTCCTACTTCTGTACTTCCTGCTATTCCTGACTGAGAAGCCATAAGGAAGTTTTCACCTATTATTACATTGTGTCCTATCTGAATTAAATTGTCAAATTTTGCAAATTTCTTAACCACAGTGTCACCTATTGCTCCTCTGTCAATAGTTGTATTTGCTCCTACTTCAACATCATCTTCTAAAATAACTCTTCCTATCTGATCTATTTTTTGGTTATTTCCATTTACTTTAACAAATCCAAATCCATCAGCTCCAATTACAGCTCCTGGCTGAATAACAACTCTGTTTCCAATTTCACAAAATTCTCTTATTGTTACATTTGGATAAATTACACAGTTATCACCTATTGTAACTCCTTCACAGATTGTTACATTTGGATAAATTATTGTATTTTCCCCTATTTTTACATCATGTCCTATATAAACATGAGGAGCTATTTCAGCAGAAGCAGCTATTACAGCTGAATCTTCAATAGGCTTTTCCATTTTTTTCAAAGGCTTTTTAAAATATGCTAAAAGTTTAGGCATAAGTTTTCTAGGATCAATTTTTGCTACTATATATGTCTTTCCTATATTTTCAGGAAGAGGTATATCAGGAACAATAATTACCTTTGCCTTTGTTTCATTTAATTTATGCAGAAATTTTTCATCTGATGCAAATGTAAGCTCATCTTCTTTAGCTTGAAAAAAAGGAGACAGACCTCTTACAACAAGATTTTTGTCTCCTTTAATTTCACTTTCAAGAAGACTAGCTATTTCACTTATTTTATAGCTCACAGCTAATCCCTCCTGTATTTTCTCTAGTGATTATTATTTAGATTTTTCCATTTCTTGTAAAACTTTTGCAGTAATATCAGTTCCACCAAATTTTACTGCTCCTGCTTCTAAAACATAATCATATTTATCTGCTTTTGCAACTTTGTTGATAGCATTTTTCATTGTGTTTTCAACTTCTTGAAGTCTTGTGTTTCTTTCTTTTTCAAGCTTCATTTGTGCATCTCTTACAAATTTATCAAGAGCTTTTACTTTATCTTCAAAAGCTTTTTTCTCAGCATCAGTTACTTTACTTCCTTTTGCTTGAAGTTCAAGCTGAAGTTTTTTAAGCTCAACTTGCTTTTGATTTAAAGTATTATCAAGAGAAGCTCCTTGTTTCTTTAAGTTTTGTTCTATAACTTTTGTTTTAGAATATTTGTAGAATAATTCCTGAGTATTTACTACTCCTACTTTTGCTGCAAAAGCTGATGCTGACATAACAGCTGCTAATGCTAAAACTGATAATTTTTTCATATTATTCCTCCGGTAATTTTATATTGTATTAGAATGATTGTCCCATATTGAAGTAGAACTGCATTCCGCTTTCTTCGTCATCTCTTATTGGCCAACCAAAGTCAAATCTAAGTGGTCCCATTGGAGTGTTGATTCTAAGTCCAACACCTGCTGCCATAGCTATACCATCAGGCATTTTTTCATCAGCATTTTCTCTTGAATTGTAATAACCTTGGTCAATACCTTTATAATCCCATGCTCTACCAAAATCAAAGAATAATACTCCTCCAAGTACATCATTAAACTCTGTTCTGTTTTCTATTGTACCAGTGAATTTTCTAGTACCTCTGAATGTTCCACCATCATATCCTCTTAAAGTACTGCTTCCTCCAACCCAATATCTTTGTGATTCTTTTGTAGAGTCAGATTGGATACCAAATACTGCTCTGTATGCAAATGTATTCTTTTTAAAGAATCCTTGATGATATTTTCTAAGTTCAATAGTTGTATTAGTGAAGTAATCTGCATTTTCTCCTGAAGCATATCCTCCTTCAACTTGCCATCTTGCATATTCTCCTCTTGTAGGATTGAAGAAGCTATTTCTTGTATCATAAGTTATTGAAGGGAATAAACTCCATAAATAATATTTATCTTCATAATATCCATATTGTTTTATTCTTTCTTCTGGTAAACTGTCATCAGGTTCAGTTGTTACATGTTCAATTTTTGTTCCAAGTCCTAATCTTACATTTCTTGTAATACCTTTTCCAACATTGATTCTGAATCCATAAGTGTCAATCTTGCTGAATGCCTCACTGTCGTCATTTTCATAGTCATTTTTATATAAGCTCCATCCCCATGAAATTCTATCAGTATCTTTTATCCATGGATCTGAGAAGCTGATTGACATGCTGCTGTAATCTTCGTCTGATTTTTCATAAGTAAATGATGTAGTCTGTCCTTTACCCTTCCAGTTTGTTTCTTCAAGTGAAAGCATTCCCATAAGTCCAAGTTCAGAACCATAAGAAATAGCTCCTTGAAGTCTTGCTGTTCTGTCTTCATCTATTAAAAGAACAATTTCTTTACCGTCAGAGTCTCCTAAAATATCTCTTGCTTCATACTTAACATTTTTAATATAACCAAGTCTTTTTAAGTTATTTTCTGTATCAGTATATCTGTTGATATTAAAGATATCTCCTTCTTTGAATTCAATTTCTCTTTCTATTACATAATCTTTTGTTTTTAAAAGAGTATCAGAAGCTTGTCTTCTGTTTCCTTTTTGTTTTGTAACCATCTTTTGAAGTTTTATATCTCTTACTATACCTTCTGTAATATAAATATCAAGACCATAACTATTGTTAAGTCCAATATCTATTACTCTGGCAAGAACATAACCATCTTTACTATATTTTTGTATTATTGCTTCTCTGTCTTTTCTTAATGAATTAAAGTTTAATGTTTCGTTAGGTTTTGTTTCCAATAATCCTAACAGCTCATCTGTTGAATAAACTGTGTTTCCTATAATGTTTACTCCAGTGATTGTAGGGTTTTCTGTTACATAGTAAACAACTGTAACTCCGTTTCCATCTTTTATTACATCAGGCACAACTTGTGAGAAGTATCCTGACTCTCCAAGACTTCTGTATCCGTCCAGAACTTTTTTCTTAGAAAAATATCCTCCTGTTTTAACAGGAATATATTTTAATATATCTTTCTTTTTCATACTGATGTTTCCATAGACTTCAACACCTTTTACAATAACCGTTTTGTCTATTTTGTCTCTTTCAGACATTGGAATGATTCCATTTTTTGTCAGTAAATCTTTTGTATCTCTCTTTTCTCTTATATCCACAACAAGTTTTACACCTTCGTTATAATACTGTGGATATATTGAAACACTTCCAACATAATCAAGTTCTTTGATTTTTTGGTAGTCTGCTATCATATCTTTAGCAGAATATTTGTCTCCGACTTTTTCTTTCATTATGCTAAGTATTGAAGCTTCAGGTATTTCCTGAATGTTTTCAACTACAATTTTTTCAATTTTGTAGCTGTTAGCATCAGCACCATAAGCAAATACCAGCAGAAGAAAACTTAATAAAATCGTTAGCTGTTTTCTCATTCTAATCCTCCATCTTAAAAATCAAATTTCTTTTCAAACTTTAATTCTATATAGTAATTCATGTCACGCTTCTTTGTTTCTAAGTTTTCTCTCAGTTTCTGCACACCAACTCCCCACGAAATGTTATTATTCAATCTGTGATACAGATTTATATCGTAATCAGCTACTCCATAGTTATAATTATTTCCCTCTGCTCCCTCTCTGTTAGCAGGATCATTCATGAAGTTAGCTTTTACTTTCCAGAAAAGTTTATCCTTATAAATAGGACTTTCAGCTTCTATATATGCTCCAAATGCCATTGTTGATTCATCCTGCATATCTCTTTTTCTTTCTTCAGCAAGTATGCTTGATCTTACTCTTAAATTTGAAAATCCAACAGCTCTTAAAACATTTACAAGAGGATTAAGAACAATATCTGTTATCTGTCCTCCTATTATGTTTGTCAGAAGAATTGAAAGGTCATTGCTTCCCTCTCCGTTTCCTCCATTTCCACTTAAGACACTGTCAAGAGTATTTACTGACACTTCATTTCCACTTCTTACTGTGAAAGTCATATTTCTTACTGGTCCGTCAAGAGATATTTCAAGATTCTTATTGTTTATTATAGAGCTTGTTGAAAATGTTATATTTGGATTAACATCTGGGATATATTCTTCTCTGTTATTGAAAAGAACTATTGCTCTGTCCACAGTAAATTTATTTCCATTTAAAATAAATTCACCATCTTTGATGCTATTTTCTCCCAAAAAGTTTAACCTTCCTAAACTTCCTGTAAGTCTTCCCTGTCCAAGTATTGTTCCTTTTACATTTGTAAGGAAACTTGTCACTCTGTCAACATCTATTTTTATACCCTTATCAATGTTAAATCCTATATTTATTCTAAGGTCTGAAACATTTCTCTCTGCTCCTGAAAAAGTTCTTGTATTTTCCATAAATATTTTTTCAGATTTATTTCTGTTAAAGAAATCTTTAAGGAAATTTTTAACAACAGTAACTATTCCAAAATCATGATTAAGAATTTTTTGTATATCCCCTTCATTTACTGTTATATTTCCAAAAACAGCATTATTTCTGAAAGATAACCTTGTATTAAAGTTCAGGCTGAAATAATCTTCAAAAGAATAATTTACATTTCTTCCATCTAATACTAAATTATAATCTATTTTGTCAAAATTTTCACCCAATAAATGATTGATTGCTTTCTCAGCTTCAAGATAACCCTTGATATTTATAGAACCACCATTTAAAATTCCTGCAAATTTTTTTATGCTTAAAATTCCTTTGTCAAATATCATGTCACCATTTAGGTTATTCATGTCAATTCCATATTTTTTTGAGCTTATATTAAAGTTGTTAAGAACTATTTCTCCCTGAGGAACTATATCTGTAAATACAAGATTTAATTTTCCTTTTCCTGAAACTTTATCTATTCCATAAGGCTCAAGGAAAAGAGTCAGAAGTTTCATATCTATATCTGAAGAATTAACATTAAATCTATATTTATTTTCAGTGATATTATATTCTCCTTGTGCTTTTAAGCTGTTATTTAAATATCCTGCTGAAAAATTATTAAGAACTGCTTTTTCTTTATTTCCTGAAATATCAATTCCTATTTTATCAACAGTTATATCATTATATGATATATTTCCCTCTGAGGCCTTTACATAATATTCTATATCTTCAAAAAGCCCCTCTGCCTTACCTTCAAGATTTATGCTTCCTTTAATTCCCTCTTTTTTTATTATTTCTCCAAGAGGTACATTTTGTTTTGGTATTTTAAAACTTAGGAACTTATCTTTTATATTTACAAGCCCTTCTGTTTTTACTACACTTTTTTTATCATCATTAGATAAAATATCCAGAGTTTTAAAGTTAATTATACTGTTATCATAGTTTCCTGCAAAAAGCACATTTGGTATTCTGCTTCCTTTGTAGTAAACTTCATTTACAGAGCCTTTAAAATCTCCATTTATTTTATTTTCTTTAATTGTTCCTGAAGTTACACCTATTATTCTGAATTTTGCTCCTGGAACAAATTCTCCAAGCATACTTTCAAATATATCTGCTTTATAACTTCCCTCTTTTTTTTCAGGATAGTATTCAAAATTTACTTTATTTTCATTTACTTTAAAATTCTCTGCATAGATTTTATCCTTTAGGTAATTTATATCTCCCCCAAAGTTTATATATCTTTCTTCACCTAAATCTATACTTCCATTTTTTATTGTAAATTTACCATTTAAGTCATTTATTTTTCCTGATAAAGAACCATCTATTTCACTGATTTCATAATTAAGTCCGCTGATATCTATTACATCTTTATTTATATCTCGTCCCTTTGCAGAAAGTTCTATTTTTGAATTAATTATACTGTAATTCCCGCTTAATGTCAAAAATTTATTGGAAACATTCATAATTTCCAAAAGGCTGTCAGAGTATTTTACACTTATTTTCAGTCCGTTTATTTCAATTGTATCAATCTTTGTTTTCCCTGCTTCTCCTTGAAATATAACAGAGAGACTTCCATTTTTCTTAAGATTTACCACTCCAAGAATATCAGAAACTTCTATTTTCTGAGCTGTTATTCCTGCACCAAAGCCATCTAAAAGAAATTCTCCTTCAAGGTTTTCCTTTTCACCTTTTATATATCCGTCAACGCTTCCTGAAATATATCCAGATTCATCTGAAAGATTTATATCTTTAGCTTTTATTTTTAAATCATAAGCTGCTTCTTTTATATTTGCATACCCTTCAAGACTTCCTCTTATTTCATCATTTTCATCTTTCATTTTAGAATTTACTGTTACATGATATCCATCTGTGCATTTTAAATCTGTTTTCACTGAATATTTATCAAGCTTTGATATAAGATATCCTTTAAGTAAATCTATCTTTTTATCTTTTATATTATATTTAAATTCAAAATTTTTATCTTGATTTATAAAAAGCATATCCTTTTTATATTCATATCTTCCTTCAAAGTTCATTATATCAGAATCAACTTTAAACTTAAATTTTTCTTTTCCTGCACTGAAAAGAAAATCAAGGTTTACATCTGAAAGAAAACCTTCTTCCTTTGCTTTAGCATTAAGATTTACCCTTCCTGTATCCCCTTTATAACGAAGATTTCCTGTTATTTCTCTTTCAATTGTTTTTCCTTCTCTGTCAAGCATAACATCTGTATGAATGTTATTTACCTTCAGTTCCCCATTTTCATATACAAGCTGACCTGATATATCTTTAAGGGCAATAACCTCTTTTTTAAATCCCTTGGAGCTTTTAAAATCAACCTGTGCTTTGAAAGTATTTTTTACTGAAAGGTTTATATCAACTTCATCAATATTAAAATCCTCTATCTGCACTCCTGAATCTTTAAGAATTTTATAATTTGCAGCTTCACTATATAAAATATTTTTAAGTTTAAAACCTACATCTACACCTTTACCATCATTGTATTCAACATAAAATTTTCCCTTTTTCTTAAAAAACAGATAGTCTCCATCAATAACTATTTTTTTTCCAAGAAACTGAAGGTCAAGAGTAACATCTTCCACAGGAACTCCCAAATCTTTATAAATAAGTCTTCCTTGTGAAAGTTTTCCTTCCCCGAAAAATCCATCATCATTTATTCTTAAATCAAGATTTATAACTCCTGTTACATCTGAAATATCCCCTTCACTGTCATATCCATACTGAACAAGAGTATCTTCAGCATTTATATTAGAAAGCTGTATTCTCATATCATATGATTTTTCAACATTGCTGAAAGTATAGCTGTATTTTTCATCTCCATTCTCTCCTGTAAACTTTAAATCTGTTTTATAGCCATTTTCAAAAGCTACATAACCATTAACATTTTCAAGATTTTTAGAGATTTTCTCACTATATGACATATCCACATAATTAAGGTCTGCATCATATACATTTATTCTTTTTAAAATAGGAACACTTTTGTTTTCCTTCTTCTTTTCTTTGCCTTTTTCTTCAGTTTCACTATCTTCATTCTTTCCTGTAAAAACAGTAACGAAATTAATATCGCTTCCCTTTCTTACAAAAACTGCCTTTGGACTATATAGGTTTATTCTGTCTATCTTCCAATCTTTATAATCTATTATTATTTTTGGAGTGTCAGCTATAAGAAGTTTTTTATCATATAATTTAGAATTTAAAATTTCTATTCTTCCTTCTTTTAAACTGCTTCCTTTTTTAAATTCAACTTTTTCTATTTTCATTGTCCCGTGAGTAAAAATTCTTACTCCAAGAAATACTAAAACATTCAGTTGAAATACTGCAAGATATACCAAATAAACAATTAAAAAAAGAGGAAGGAAAACAAGTAATATTTTTTTATTTTTCATAAAAATATTATTTTTCATATTCCCTCCTCTCAGCTTATTTTATAACGGTTTTTTTAATGGAATACCCACTCTTCTTGGATATTTTTTATCTGTCTTTCCTTTTTTAAGAACTTCAACTATAATTCTTTTATCTTTACAGTATGGAAGTTCCTCTTCATATATATCGGTAATTTCTGATTTCAGTATTTTAAGAGCTGACTGACTTTCTTTTTCTTCGTTTGTACCTTCCATTTTCTGAGGAAGAAATCTTCCTTCCACTTTTAAAAATGGAATAACATATTCAAGAATTGTATTAAGCTTAGATACCCCTCTGCAGAAACCTAAATCATAAGATTCACGGTTATCATCATTTATATACTCCTCTGCTCTTACATTAACGGGATCTGCATTAGTTAGATTCAATTTCTCCTTAACTTGTTTTAAAAAATTTATTTTTTTTCCAACAGAGTCAATAAGAGTAAACTGTATATTTGGGTTACATATAGCAAGAACCATTCCAGGAAATCCTGCTCCTGTTCCTATATCAAGTGCTTTTCCTTCACTGCATTTCATATATTTCATAAGAAGAATTGAATCTAGAAAATGTTTTTCTATTATTCCTTCTTCATCTCTTATTGCAGTAAGGTTTGTATGTGAATTATATTCCATAAGAAGTTTAAGATATTCCATAAGCTTATCTATCTTCTCATCATCTATTTCCACACCTATTCTTTTTATACCTTCTTTTAAATATTCTCTCATTAATTATGTCCTCTCATTTTTAAATAGATAAGAAGTACTTGGATATCTGCTGGAGACACTCCTGAAATTCTTGAAGCCTGTCCTATGTTCATAGGTCTTATAAGTTTTAACTTATCTTTCGCTTCTTTTGGAATATTTTCAAGGCTGTCATAGTCAATATCTGCTGGGATTTTTTTCTCTTCAAGCCCTTTATGTCTCTCTATCATTCTAAGTGATCTTTCAATATATCCTGAATATTTCACCTGTACTTCTACCTGATATTCTATATCTGAAATATAGTTTCCAAGCTCAAAGCCATCTATAAGCTCAGCCACATATTTAACATCATCATATGTTACATTTGGTCTTCTTAAAAATTCAAATAAAGTAATTCCGTTTTTAACTGGTTCTTCACCACATTTTTCAAGTACTTCGTTTACTCTTGGATTACTGCTTCCTATATGTTGCTTTTCTAATTTTTCAATTATTTCTTTTACAACTTTTTCTTTATAAAGAACTTTATCATATTCCTCTTTTGGAAGAAGCCCTATATCATAACCTATTTTTGAAAGTCTTAAATCTGCATTGTCCTCTCTTAAAATAAGTCTGTATTCACTTCTTGCAGTAAACATTCTATAAGGTTCATTTGTTCCTTTTGATACAATGTCATCTATAAGAGTTCCTATATATGAATCTGCCCTATCAAGAACTACTGGTTCTTTACCTTGAACCTTTCTTGCAGCATTTATTCCTGCCATTATTCCCTGTGCAGCAGCTTCCTCATATCCAGAAGTTCCATTTATCTGTCCTGCTGTGAAAAGATTTTCTATTTTTTTACTTTCAAGAGAATATCCTATTTCTTCAGTAAGAACATAATCATATTCTATTGCATAGGCATATCTCATTATTTTTGCATGTTCAAGTCCTTCTATTGCATTAAGCATTTTATATTGAACATCACTTGGAAGTGATGAAGAAAATCCACTTACATAGACTTCATTAGTGTCATATCCTTCTTTTTCAAGGAAAAGATGGTGTCTTTCCTTATCAGGATATCTAAATATTTTATCTTCTATTGAAGGGCAGTAACGAGGTCCTACACCTTGAATTGTTCCATTGAAAAGAGGAGATCTTTCTCTGTTGCTTCTTATAATTTCATGAACATTTTTATTTGTAAATAAAATATGACATGGTATTTGTTTTCTAGTTCTCACTTCTTCATCTGAAGTTCTGTTTGAGAATTTTAAAATCTGTGTATCTCCTGGCTGTTCTTCTGTTTTTGAATAATCTATTGTTCTTGCATCTATTCTTGGAGGTGTTCCTGTTTTAAATCTTCCAAGTTTTATACCAAGCTTTTCAAGAGAAGCAGGAAGTTCTTCAGATGAAAGTTCTCCCATTCTTCCTCCACTGAAATGTGTTTCTCCCACATGGATAAGCCCTCTCATAAATGTTCCTGTAGCTATTACAACAGTTTTAGCTCTGTATTCAACACCTTCTTTTGTTCTTATTCCTACAGCCTTATTTCCTTCTGTTATAATTTCTGTAACCATTCCTTGAATAACTTCAAGATTTTCTGTATTTTCAAGAGTTTTTTTCATTTCAATATGATATTTAGGCTTATCTGCCTGTGCTCTTAAAGATCTTACAGCTGGTCCTTTTTTAGTATTTAAAACTCTTATCTGAATAAAAGTCTTATCTATATTTCTTCCTATTTCTCCTCCAAGAGCATCAATTTCTCTTGCAAGATGTGATTTAGCTGGCCCTCCTATAGATGGATTACATGAAAGGTATCCTATTTTATCAAGACTTATTGTAAATATTGCTGTCTTAAGTCCCATTCTTGCTGGAGCAAGAGCTGCTTCACAACCTGCATGACCTGCTCCTACTACTATTACATCAAATTCCTGCATTTTATTTTATTCCCCCTAGTCTTCATTAAACTCTTTTTTCACAAGCCCATTAAGAGTATTTGCAGTTTTAGAGTCTGTTATCACTATAAGTATATCATTTTCTTCTATTTTTTCATTTGGATTTGGATTTGGTATAAATCTACCATTATATTTTTTTATTCCCACAACATTGGTATTATATTTTTTTCTTATTTCTGATTCCATAAGTGTTTTATCCCAGAAAATTGTAGGAGCTTTCACCTCTACAATAAGAAAATCTTGTGAGAATCTAAGGTGCTCTATCATATTAGGTTCCATTGCTATAAGAGCAGTTCTTTTACCTACATATTCTTCAGGATAAATTACCTGACTTGCACCTATTTTTTCAAGAAGTTTTCTGTGCTTTTTAGATGAAGCTTTAACTATTATATTCTGCACTCCAAGTTCTTTAAGATTAAGGCATATCATCATACTTGGCTCAACTGCTCCAACACATACAAAAACCGTATCAAAATTTCTTACTCCGATTTTTCTAAGCTGAGTATCATCTGCAGCATCAAGTATAAGCCCGTTTTCAAGGGTATTTGCATTTATAAGTTCCTGTACAACACAATCCTGTACATCTATACCTACAACCTCTTCTCCTGCCTCATAAAGAGTTTTTGCAACAGTAGAACCGAAGCTTCCAAGTCCTATTACAAGATATTGTTTCATTACATCTCCTTAAAATATATTCATTTATTTCTTTTCATCTTATCCTACAAGTATGTTTTCCTTAGGAAACTGAATCTTTTCAACTTTATTTGATCCTCCAAGAGCAAGGGCAAAAGTCATAGGTCCAAGTCTTCCAAGGAACATAGTACATATTATAAGAATTCTTGATATTGTTCCTAAATCTGCTGTAATTCCTAGAGAAAGCCCTGTTGTAGCAAAAGCTGAAATAACTTCAAATATTGCCTGTTCCAGTGTAAAATCTTCAATGCTCACTATTATAAGAGTTATTATTCCCACATAAAAAATAGAAAGCACCAAAACTGCTATGGCTCTGTTAAGAACTTCCCAGCCTATTCTTCTGTTAAAAATTACAACACTTTCTCTTTTTTTAACAACACTTATAACATAAAATATAAGCACACCAAAAGTTGTTGTTTTTATTCCTCCTCCTGTTGAACCTGGAGAAGCTCCTATAAACATAAGGATACAGAATAAAAATACAGATCCTTCAGTTAGATTTGCAAATGGAACACTGTTATAACCTGCCGTTCTTGTAGTTACACTTTGGAAAAAAGAAGCTAAAAGTTTTTCAGAAAAACTCATATCCCCTATAGTTCCTTTGTTTTTATATTCAAGAATGAAAAATAAAACAGTTCCCACAACAACAAGAATCATTGACACAAGAATTGCCACTTTTGAAGTAAGATCAAATCTTGTAACCCTTTTTCTTGTTGCAAGAAGTATAGAATCAATAACAGTGAACCCTATTCCTCCTATTATTATAAGATAAGCAGTCGTCATTATAATTGTAAAACTTCCTGCATATCCTTCAAGATTATTGCTGAAAAGACTGAAACCTGCATTACAGAAAGCTGAAATACTGTGAAATATTCCATAATATACAGCTTTTTTTACAGGCATATCCTGTGCAAATCTTAAGCCTAAGAATAAAGCTCCTATTCCTTCTATTATAACTACCGTTAAAAAAATCTTTCTCAAGAACCACAAAATACCTCCGTTGTTCTCAAGATTTCTTTCCTCTTTAAGAAGCTCTCTCTCTTCATATGTTATCTTTTTCCCTACAAGCAAAAGAATAAATGAGGAAAAAGTCATTATACCAAGACCTCCCAGCTGAATAAATATTAAAAGAATAATCTGCCCAGCTGTTGAAAGCTCTTTTCCTACATCAATTACACTAAGACCTGTTACACATACAGCAGAAGTTATTGTAAAAAGTGCTGTAAGAAAACTTAGGTTCTCTTCTCCTGAAGATGAAAATGGCATCATCAGAAGCAGTGTTCCCATAAGAATTGCTCCCATAAATCCAAGTATAAGTTTTCTTGAAAGAGAAAGTTTTCTAAAAAAAACAAATTTCATTGTTCTCCTCCGATGTTATTTTCCCTAGTTTATATTGTACTTTATTTCACTCTCGCTTTCAAGTTTATTTATTTCATTAAAAGTAAAAATCCCATAACCTCTTGGGAAGTTACGGGATTTAATTTTAACTATTTTCTGATTCCTAATTTAGCGATTAAAGATCTGTATTCTTCAATGTCTCTTCCTGCTAAGTAGTTAAGTAATCTTTTTCTTTTTCCTACTTTTTTAAGAAGTCCTAATCTTGAGTGGAAGTCTTTTTTGTGAACTTTTAAGTGTTCTGTTAAGTGGTTGATTTCCTCAGTTAAGATTGCGATTTGTACTTCTGTTGATCCAGTATCTTTTTCGTTTTTACCGAATTCAGCAATGATTTGTTGTTTAGTTTTCATTTAGCCTTTCCTCCTAGTTAATATTATTTAGTCCAAGAAACAGGCGGCTACTCCTGTAACCTAGATTAAATTTCCAAATTAGTATATCATTTATTTTATCTTTTGTAAAGCTTTTTATACTTTTATTTTTCTTCTTTTTCAGAAACTTCAGTGCTTTCTTTTTCCTCTGCTTTCACTTCTTCTTTTTCTTCTGAAACTACTTCTTCCTGAGAAGGAGTCTTATCTTTTGCAAGAGTTAAAGGAGGAAGTTCTTTTCCTTCCATAAGCATTTCAAATTCTTCCTGCATTATTGTCTCTCTTTCACAAAGAGCATGAGCAAGTCTGTCAAGTTTGTCTCTGTTAGCTTTTAAAGCCTCTATTGTTTCAGCATAAGTAGTTTTTACAAGTTTTATAATCTCTTCATCTACTTCTTTACCTGTTACATCACTGTAATATTTGCTCTGGAACATATCCCCTTCATTTGTACCATCAAGAAGGATTGGTCCAAATTTTTCGTTCATTCCATATCTTGTTACAATACTGTGAGCAATAGATGTTGCATGTTGAATATCACTGCTTGCTCCTGTATTAAGTTCTCCTGATACAAGTTCGTCAGCAGCTCTTCCTCCGTAAGCCATTTTCATTCTATTTATAAACCATTCTTTTGAATAGAAATATCTGTCTTCATTAGGAAGAGACATTGTGTATCCTCCTGCCATTCCTCTAGGAATGATTGTTACCTTATGCACAGGATCTGTGTCATTTAGATATAAGTAATTTATTACAGCATGTCCTGCCTCATGGTAAGCTGTTTTTAATTTTTCAGCTTCAGTTACAACTTTTGATTTCTTTTCAGGTCCCATTTCAACCTTTTCAGAAGCTTCTTCAAGATCTGCCATTGTTATTTCTGTTCTTCCTGCTCTTGCAGCAAGGATTGCAGCTTCGTTTAAGATATTTGCAAGGTCTGCCCCTACAAGTCCAACTGTTTTTCTTGCAACAGTTTCAAAGTTTACATCTTCTGCAAATTTCTTTCCTCTTGCATGAACTTCAAGGATTTCTTTTCTTCCTTTTATATCAGGTCTGTCTACAAATACTTGTCTGTCAAATCTTCCAGGTCTTCTAAGAGCTCTGTCAAGAACATCAGGTCTGTTTGTAGCAGCAATAACAATTATAGTTTCTTCATTTCCAAATCCGTCCATTTCAACAAGAAGTTGGTTAAGAGTTTGCTCTCTTTCATCGTTTCCTCCCCCTTGTCCAGAACCTCTTTTTCTACCTACAGCATCTATTTCGTCAATAAACACAATACATGGTGCATTTCTTCTTGCTCTTGCAAAAAGGTCTCTAACTCTTGAAGCTCCTACCCCTACGAACATTTCAACGAACTCAGAACCTGACATGCTGAAGAAAGGAACTTTTGCTTCCCCTGCAACTGCTTTTGCAAGAAGAGTTTTACCTGTTCCAGGACTTCCTAAAAGAAGAACCCCTTTAGGAATTTTTGCTCCAAGTTTTTTAAACTTTTCAGGCTCTTTTAAAAATTCAACAACTTCCTGAAGTTCGTGTTTAGCTTCATCTATACCTGCAACATCTTTAAATGTTGTATTTGAAATTTCTTCTCCATTTTCTTTGGCTTTAGATTTCCCCATATTGAAAATTTGAGGTCCTCCCCCTCCGCCTTTATTCATTCTGTTAAGCATGAAGAACCATACTCCTATAAGAAGAAGCATTGGGAACCATGATACAAGAAGGCTCACTAAGAAAGGAAGCTCCTGAGGTGGAACTGACTTAATAGTGATATCTGAATTTTCAAGAACTTTTACAAGATTAGGATCATTTCCAAGTCTGTCTGTAATCATTCTTGTTTTAAAGCTCTTTAAGTTTTCCCCTTCTCCTATAAATCCATATACATATCCCTCTTTTTCTTCAACTTTTGCTATCTGCTTGTTTTCAGACATTTTAATAAACTCTGTATAAGATACTTCCTTTGAAGGAATTTTCTCTACATCTGCAAGCATTGTAGGAAGTGATAGAAGAACTGTAAGAACAAATATCAGCATTACAAAACCTTTAAAGCTGAATTTTCCTTTTCCTTCTTTAAACTGCATTCTCATTCCAGAAGAAAGTCTTGATTTAAGCTCCTCTCTTTTTTCTTCAGGAGTTTTTTCTTTCTTGCTCTCTTCTTCTATTTCATTATCAGAAAAAGGTTTTTCTTCATTTTCTTTTTCATGATTTTCTTTATTTTCCTGTTTTTCTTCTTTCTTTTCTTCAGGTTTATTTTCTGTTTTGTTTTCTTCGTTTATTGTTTCTTTTTCACCTTTGATTTCTTCATTTTTCTTTTCTTCAGAAACACTTAAATTTGTGTCCTTTTCATTTAGTTGGTCCTTATCTTTATCTACGCTATTAGACACTATATTTCCTCCTTATTCTTAGTACTACATTTTCGCTCTCGTTGTCAGAAATGAATTTTCTGCTTTTTCTGATTCCTCCTGCCCATACTATTTCTTCGTTGTGGAGTATAACAGGAACTCTGTCTCTTTCTTCTTTAGGAACTTTTGAATTTATCATTATATCTTTTAACTTTTTATAGTTTTCCATTCCTGAAGGAAGAATTCTGTCCCCTTCTTTTCTGCTTCTTATAAAAAGTTCGTCCCCTTCGTTAAGATTAGTAACAAATTCGTATTTTGTGCCGTTCCCTGATTTTTTTTCTTTAAAAGCACTTATGATATATTCCCCGAATTCACATTCCCCCGGTATAATCATCTTTACTTCTTTGACTTCTTTTTGAGGCTTTTTGCTATTCACAACAAATATTTTATCATACTCTTTTATCAGAGTACAGTCTTTGTCTAATTTTATTTTTTTGCTTCCTCCTGAGAAAAGTATTTTTATTACTCCCTCAATTTTTCTTCTTGTTGTTTCTATATTATTTTTATTAAGATAATAATTTATAATTTTCCCTTTTATATAATCGCTTTTTTCTTTATTAAGCTCATAAGCCTTTAAAATATTATCTTCAGTTATATATTTTGAATAGTCAGGTTCTAGAATCTCATTTACTTCCCTTATCTCTTTTAAAAGATTTCCTATTTTTTCTTTAAATTTAGGATTATATCTTTTTTCTATAAAAGGTATAAGGTCAAGTCTTATACTATTTCTTGTATACTCATTTTCAAGATTTGTAGAATCTGTCATATAAGGAATATTATTTTCATCAAGATAATCCATAATATCTTTTTTGTATATTTCATTTATAGGTCTTATATACTTTTTATTATCTCTTGTATCATTTATTCCTTCAAGTCCCTCAAGAGAAGTTCCTCTAATAAGCCTGAAAAGAAAAGTTTCTATCTGATCATCAAGATTGTGTGCTAAGGCTATTTTATTTCCCTTTACCTTTTCCATAACCTCATCAAAAAAAGAATATCTTATCTCTCTTCCAGCTTCTTCAAGAGTTATTTTTTCCTCTTTTGCCATTTCTTCCATGCTTTTTCTTTTTACAAAAACTGAAAGATTATATTTTTTTCCAAGCTCTTTTACAAAGTTTTCATCTCTTAAGGCTTCTTCCCCCCTGTAAAGATGATTTATATGCACTGGAAAAATCTCTAAATTATATTCATCTTTTATTTTAAGCAGCACATCTAAAAGAAAGACTGAATCAGGACCTCCTGAACAGCCTATAACAATTCTGTCATTTTTTTCTATTAAATTTTTATCTTTTATTTTTTTTATAACTCTTTCCAATATATCCATAATCACTCCTATGAGAAGTATTATATCACAAATGTAGTTTATAAGGAAAAATATTTAGTTTCTCCTTTTTCATAGATAAAAATAATATCTGTTTCCTCTTCTTTATTTTCCAAGAAATTATAATTAAATCTTTCTATCTCTGTATTTTTATATGCTTCTCTTAAAGTTCTAAAATTCATCTTTTCAAGAGCATTTTTATATTTTTCTTTATCTTTAAAACTGTCAATCCACTCAGGATAGAATCCTGGCTTTCCAAGAAGAAGGTAATCCATTTTTAAACATTCAAGAAACATTTTTTCCTTGTCAAATCCCTTTTCTCTGTAGAAATCAACAAGATAATTAAACACTGCTGTCTCTCTGTTTCCTATGTCAAAATATCCTTTTTCTTTGTAATAATCTCCCACTGCTTCAAAAAACTTAAATGGACTTTCATAAAAATTATCAACTATAAATTTCACAGAATGTTTAAATTTATTTGAATTATAGTATAAATCAACAGCTTCTTCAATATCTTTTAATCTACATATCTCTTTATATGATATAAATTCATTTGAAAGAACTTCATAAGGAGGAAAATCTAAAAATTTATAATTAAATTTTTCTACATTATTCACCATCTCTGTTCCTTTTAAAATTTTAAGGAAACCAAGCTGTATCATTTCACACCCAGTGTCATATACATAGTCAAAGGATTTTCCAAAAGATTCATAATCCTCATAAGGAAGTCCTGCAATTAAATCTAAATGAAGATGAATATTTTTGTTTATAAATTTTACATTGTGAGAAAGCTTATCTAAAATATTATTTCTCTTTATATTTTCCATACTTTTGGGATTAATTGTCTGAACACCTATTTCAAACTGAAAGAACTTTCTAGGAACTTTCTTTAAAAATTCAAGGACTTCATCATCAAAAATATTAGCATTTATCTCAAAATGGAAAGTTATATTTTCTCTGTAGTTTTCCAGAAGAAACTTCCATATTTCAAGATATCTTTCTTTTCTAAGATTAAAAGTTCTATCAACAAATTTAACAAGCTTTGTCCCTGCATCTATAAATCTTTTTAAATCTTTTTTTGTTCTTTCAACTGAAAAATATCTAACTGTCTTATCTATAGAAGACATACAGTAAGAACAGCTGAAAGGACACCCTCTTGATGATTCATAATACATTATTTTATGAATGTCACTTACTTCTTCATCTGTATAAGGGAAGGGAATTATATCAAGATTTTCTATAAGTTCTTCATAGCCGTTAAACTTAATCTTGCCGTCCTCTCTGTAATATATCCCCTTAACATCTTTTATATCTTTTGTAAGATAGTTAAGAAGAATTTTTTCTCCCTCTCCTATTATCACTCCATCTATTTCAGGATTTTCTTCCATAATCTCACAAGGATTATAACTTACTTCAGGACCTCCTAAAATAATAAGAGTATCTTTAAGAACCTTTCTTAATTCCTTTGTTATTTTAAAAATAATCTCTTTATTCCAGATATATGTTGAAAAGAATATTTTTTCAGGTTCTTTTTCTCCTATATCTCTTACCATTTTCATAAGATTATTATTTATATTGCTTTCATAAATTTCAATTTTTTCATCACTGTATGCTTCTGTAAATCTTTTTAAATATCTTACAGCAAGATTAGTATGAACATACTTACTGTTTATACCTACAAGCATATTTTTACACATATATATCACCTATTTTTTCCTGTTGTTTCTCTGAAATTCCAGATGTTCCTTGTATGTTCTGCTGAAATAATGATATCCATCTCCTTTTGCCACAAAGAAAAGATAATCTGTGTCAGCAGGATTATAAGCTGCTTCAACTGATTTTATATCAGGATTTGCTATAGGAGCAGGAGGAAGTCCCTTATTTTTGTATGTATTGTAAGGAGAATCTATTTCCAAATCTTTATAATAAATTCTTCTTTTTGAGTAGTTAAAAAGATAATTTACTGTTGCATCTGATGAAAGAGTCATTCCTTTTTTCATTCTGTTATAAAAAGCTGAAGCAATCACAGGTTTTTCATCTGCTTTCACTGCCTCTTTTTCTATTATTGACGCCATAATAAGTTTTTTATAAAATTCCTCTTTATCAGGATATTTTTCAGGAGGGAATTTCTTTAAAAATTCTCCAAGTATCGTTTTTATAATATCTTTTTCTTCAAAATATTCTGAAAAATTATATGTTTCAGGATAGAAATATCCTTCAAAATTTCCTTTTGGAACAGGATAAGGAAAATCTTTTATATTATTAAGTTCCTCATAAAATTTTTCTTTATTTATTTTTCCCTCTGCTGTAAGTTTATTAACAATCTGTTCAAGGGAATATCCTTCAGGAATTGTAAATCTATATACTTTGTCTTTTCCAGATTCTAATACCTCAACAAGAGAGATTATAGAATATTCTCCCTTAAGTTCATAGTATCCAGCCTTAATATTTTTCCCCTGATTTTTAAACTTAAGGTAAAGCTTAAACATAAATTCCTCTGATACAGGAAGATCTTTCAAAGATTTTGAAATACTCTGTCCTTTTCTTATTTCAACAGTCTGATTATATTCTGTTTTTCTTGTAAGAGAAAATACAGTAAGAGATGTAACACCTACTATTATAAGGATAAGTATTCTTAAAACATTTTTCATTGTTTTTATTTTCCTCCAAAATAGATTATATATTAAAAAAGCTGTTGCATCTCTCAATTTATAAAAAAAATAAAATTTTAGAATATTGAAAATATTTTTGTAATTTATGAAGTGAGTTGAACGCTAAAAAATGATATGTTTGAGGGCAAAGCCCGAGTTTATCATTTTTAGTGAAACGAACAATATAAATAAAAAATATTTTCACAAGATAAAATTTTATTTTTTTATAAATATTTGCAACAACTTTTATAACAGTTGTTTTTAATTGTTATTTATTTTCTTTTTTAGTTCTTGTTCTTTTTGGTTTATCAGAAGATTTTTCTACTGATTTTTCATTTTTTCTTGCTGATCTTTTTCTGCCTGAATTTTTTTCTTTATTTTCGCTTTCGCTGTTTTCTCCCTTGCTTTTTTCTTTTGCTTTTTCAACAAGAGGTTTTCTTCCTTTTCTTACTTTCATAAAGATTTCAAGGATTACTTCAGCTTCAGCAAAAGGCACTGACATAAATGAGAAGTTTTCATAAACTTCAACACCTTTTATTTTATTGCTGTCTATATTTGATTCTTTTACAATAAATTCAACAAGTTTCTTAGGTGTTATCTTGTCAACTCTTCCAAGAGCAATGAAAAGTCTTGTTTTTCCTGTATGATCAACTGTTGCTTCTTCAATCTCATTATAGTTTGAAGTATCAAGCACATCTTCGTAAGCACTTTTTAATAAAGATGCCACTATTTCTTCTGGATTTCCTTCTTTTAATAGATCTTTTGCCATATCTAAGAATCCATTTAAGTTTCCTTCCTGAAGAATATTTGTAATATTTTCTATTATTCTGTGTTTTCTTGAAAGAATAACATCTTTTATTTCAGGAAGTTTTTCTTTTCTTATATCAGTTTTTGTTATTCTTTTTATTTGAAGAAGTTTTTTGTATTCTGAAGGAGTCATAAATGTTATTGCTGTTCCTTCTTTTCCAGCTCTTCCTGTTCTTCCTATTCTGTGTACATAGCTTTCTGCTTCTTGAGGAATTGCATAGTTAACAACATGAGTAAGATCATTTACATCTATTCCTCTTGCTGCCACATCTGTTGCTACAAGGATACTTAATTTTCTTGCTTTAAATCTGTTAAGAGTAACTTCTCTGTGCTTTTGAGTAATGTCTCCATGAAGTTCTCCTGCATCATAACCTCTGTCGTTAAGTTTTCCTGTAAGTTCATTTACATCATTTTTAGTTCTGCAGAAAACTATTCCATAAAAATCAGGTTCTAAATCTATTATTCTACAAAGAGCTTCAAATTTATCTTTCTGTTTTACTTCAAAGTAAATCTGATCTGTAAGATTTGTTGTAAGTTCTTTAGCTTCAACTTTTAAGATTTCATAATCTTTTCTCATATGGTTTTCAGCTATTTTTAAAATTTCTTTTGGCATTGTTGCAGAGAAGAAAAGCATTCTCTTATCTTTATTTGTGCTTTCAAGAATTTTTTCAATATCTTCAACAAATCCCATGTTAAGCATTTCATCTGCTTCGTCAAGTATGAAATATTCAAGTTTGTCCAGTTTTAAAACTTTTCTGTCTATTAAGTCCTGAACTCTTCCAGGAGTTCCAACTACAATATCAACACCTTTTTTAAGCTGTCTTATTTGAAGTTCAATAGACTGTCCTCCATAAACAGGAACTATTTTTAATTTTCTTCCGTTTGCAAAAGAGTTAATCTCTTCAGCAACCTGAATAGCAAGTTCTCTTGTTGGTGCAAGAACAATAGCTCTTACATTTCCGTTGCTTTTATCTATCATTTCCAGTATCGGTAAACCAAACGCAGCTGTTTTTCCTGTTCCTGTCTGAGCCTGACCGACTACATCTTTTTCACCTTTTAACAATACAGGTATAGTTAAAGCCTGTATCGGACTTGGTTCTTCAAACCCTTTCTTTGCAAGAGCTTTTATTGTTTTTTCACTTAAACCAAGTGCGGCAAATCCTTCTAATTTATTAACCATTCGTCACTTCCTTATTTTAAAAATTTATTTTTTATTATATTTTAATAATAGTACAATTATTTTTTATTCTTTTTACTATTCTGCTATAACCTAATAATTATATCACATCTTTTATAAAATGTATATTCTTTTTCTGAACATTTAATTATTTACCATGTTTCTTTACCGTTTTCTTATTTTATTATAAAATAAAGAACATATTTTTTAAAATTCATCAAAGATATATTTTTCTAATTTCATATATGAAATTTTTCAACCTCTTTTATCCTTGATATTTACAATTATTTATTTTACAATATACAGGATAATTTAAATTTTGGAGGAAAAATGGTTAAGAAAAATGGTTTGTTTTATGCCGTTCTGGCATCAGTATTGTGGGCTATTGTTAATCCTGTAATAAAAACAGGGCTTAGTTATGATATGTCTCCTATGAATTTCGCAGGTCTTAGATTTACTTCTGTGGGAATTATTCTTTTAGCTTATACTTGGCATAAAGGTATGTTTGCAGAAATAAAAAAATACAAAGATTTATTTCTTCTTCTTACTTTTGTAAATATATTTCTTGGATATGCAGCATTTTATATTGGGGTTAATCTTGCAGACGGAGCTGTTTCATCTATAATTATGGGAACAACACCTTTTGTAAATATTATACTTAGTCATATAATGACAACACATGATAAGCTTGACAGACATAAGGTTATAAGTATTTTAATCAGTCTTGTAGGACTTATTATGATTATAGGTGTGAAAAAAGGAGGATATTCTATAGGAGCTGTTGGTCTTACAGGAATAGCACTTTTATTTTTAAATATTATCCTTCAAGGATTTTCTGCTATAAAATTATCTGAATATAAAGCTAATATAGATCCAGTATTTTTAAATGCTGTTCAAATGTTTTTCGGAGGATTTCTTCTTTATATAGCAGGAGTATGTATTGAAGGATACCATAGCTTTATTGGAAAACCTCTGCCTTTTTATTTAAGTCTGGGAACTCTTGTTTTTGTTTCTGTATTTGCTTTTAGTTTTTGGTTTATGGCTCTTCAGGATAAAAATACAAAGGTTTCAGAAGTAAATATGTGCAGACTTATAAATCCAATTCTTGGAGCAGTTTTAAGTTGGATTATGCTTCCTGATGAAAAACCTTCTTTTAATACTGTAACTGGTATGATTATAATTGTATTTTCTCTTATTTTTTATTTCAAGGGAAAAGAATATTTTGATAAAAATAAAAATGAAGAAAAACCAGCATAAATTGCTGGCTCTTCTTCTGTGAACGATGTTTTTTGTTTTGACAGTTTTATTGGAGGTCTGTCTACATAATTTAATATATCTTAAAACTTTATTTTCCTAACATATCTTTTATTGCTTCAAGAGTTCTTTCTATATACTCTGTCTTTGCACTTTCTCCCATATGACCTATTCTTAAAACTTTATCTGCATAAGGGCCATAAGATCCACCTATAAATATTTTATACTCATCTTTAAGTCTTTTTATAAATTCATTTACTGTAAATCCTTCTGGAACATAAAAAGCTGTTACTGTTGAAGAGAAATCATCTTCAAGATAAAGTTTAAGTCCCAATTCTTTAAGTCCGTCTCTGCACATTTTTGCTGTCTTATGATGTCTTTCAACAATATTTTCTATTCCCTCTTCAAGCATATTGTCAACTGCCATATCAAATCCCATTAAATCACTTGAAGGCATTGTGTATGGGAAAAGTCTTTTTTCAACACAATCTTCCCAATAAGAAAGATTGCAGTAGAAAGAAGCTATAGGAGTTTTTCTGCCCTTTATTGCCTTCCATGCATCACTGCTTACTGAAAGCATTGTAATTCCAGGAGGTGCTGAAAAACATTTCTGTGATCCCCCAAGAGCAATATCTGCCCCATACTCAAGAGCATTGAACTCTTCTCCTCCTATTGCAGCAACTGTATCCACTACTGTAAGAATTCCTTTTGATTTTAAAAGTCTGCATATCTCTTTTACATCATTTAAAACCCCTGTAGGAGTATCACAATGTACAACTGTTGCAAATTTAAAATTGCTGTCTTTTTCTAAAAACTCTTTCACTTTTTCTATATCAATTTTTCTTTTTGTATCAAAGCTAAGTGTTACAGGAACTCCTCCGTATGGTCTGACCATATCAGCAAATCCTGCTCCAAAAAGTCCGTTCTCTATTACAAGAACTCTGTCTCCTGGTTCTGTAAGAGAAGCACAGGCACTGTCAAGTCCTACCATTCCTTCCCCACTCATAAGTATCATACTTTCTTTTTTACACCCAAATATCTTTGCTGTCTTTTCTGCAAGTTTATCATAAAATATAAAGAAGTCCTCGTCCAAATCAGGATTCCCAAAAAATTCTGAACGCTTTTTCATAACATTTTCTCTTACAATGCTTGGTCCTGGTGTCATCATTAAATAATCTGGTTTATACATAAGTCCCTCCCAATAAATTTCATGTTCCTGTTACATTATAAGTATACCATTTTATGAATATTTTAAAAGCTTTTTAAAGAAAATTGTACTAGTACGATTTAACAAAATAAAATTTTTATTTATTGAACTATGTATCTTTTGCACTTAATTAATAAAAGTTTACTATAGATTGTCCCTTTTAAATTTTTAGATTTTTATAAGTTATAACTGATAAATTTTTTATAAATTTTCTTTTCAGAGTACAAAAAAAGAGCTGTTAGACAGCTCTTTCAAATTTTAATTATTATTTTTTGATTCTTTCTACATATTCGTTAGTTCTTGTATCTATTTTGATCCATTCACCTTGTTCAACGAATATAGGTACTTGAATTTCAAATCCAGTGTTTAATCTAGCTGGTTTTAATACTTTTCCAGAAGTATCTCCTCTTAATCCTGGTTCAGTATATTCAATTTGTCTTTCAACGAAAGTAGGAATTTCTACTGCAACTGGAGTAGTTTCATAGTAAACAACTTCAACTTCCATTTCTTCTTCTAAGTAGTTTAAAGCGTCTCCTAAGTCTTCTCCTGATAATTCTACTTGATCCCAAGTTTCTGGGTTAGAGAATACATAAGATGTTCCATCGTGGTAAGAATAAACTGCTTTAACTTTTTCAAGTCTGATGTCGTCCATTTTTTCGTCAGCTTTAACAACTGTATCCACAATGTTTCCAGCTATTAAGTTTTTCATTTTTAATTTTACAACAGCAGCGTTTCTTCCAGATTTATTATACTCTGCTCTTAGTACAACAAATGGATCGTTTCCTATTTTAATTGTACTTCCTTGTCTTAATTCTTGAGCTATTTTCATTTTGTCCCCCTTTAATATTCTTGTATATATTTATATAATTTTTTTACCAGATTACATTTCTCTAATAAAAATTTACTGTACTTTTCACAGATAATACTGATTTCATGAAAATTTTCAAAGAATACTTTAAAATCTTCTTTTCCTTTTTCCAATGAATTTTTCTCCCTGTCATTATAGTCCTCTAAAAGAGTGCAGTAATTATCCAGTATCTCTGTTTCTTTTTCTGTAAGCCCTTCCACACTTTCTCTGAATCTTTCTGTAAAGGCTTTTATCTTATCCATATGAGCTTTTTCTTCCTGAAGATATATATGCCACATAAAAGGCTTTTCAAGAAGTATTCCTCTTACAAAAGAATCTTCTCCCCTTATAAAATTAAAGTCTGCTGCTGAAATCACTTCTTCATATTCTTCCTGAGACAGAAAATCTGCATACATCATAGTTATTTTACCATATTTTATTATTTTTCCAAAATTTTCTCTTAATTTTTTTTGTAAAATTTCAGAAAAACTTTTTTGAGTCTTTTCTCCCATTAAAATAAGGAATGTTTCTCTCTTATAATCCTTAAGAACTTCTAATAAGTTATCAAAGTTTTTTTCATAAGAAAAGACTGTTCCAATAAGCTTATCTTTAATATCCACATTAGGAAAATATTTTTTTAAGACTTCTTCTCTGTTATTTTTTCCATATTCCTTTCTTTCAAGAAAGCCTGAGTCAATTATAACTCCTCCACTTTTTTCACTGAATCCGGGCATATAGAATATTTTTTTTAAGGTTTTTGAGTCTATAAGAGATTCACAAAGATGAAAATCTTCTATCCATTTTTCTCCTGAAAGATATTCAAGATTTATCCAAAGTTTTGAATTTTCTTTAGCCCTTTTTATATATTCTTCAGGAACATTACAGCCAAAAGCTTCTATAAACACATCAGCTGTTCCAAAAGTTTCTGCATTTTCCTTTACATATTTTTCAGTAACACAGATTAAACCATCTATTTCCTGAAAATCTGCATCTTTAACTTTCTTGTTAATTGCTTTAAATTCTTCAAGCCTGTTCAAAACCATTCTTATTCTAACATTTTGAAAGATTTTTTTCAACTCTTTTGATATTCTGTAAACTACCCCTATATCTCCGAAATTATCTATTATCTCACAAAATATGTCTATACTATTTACTTTCATTGTTTTTTCCTACTCTTTTTAAATAACTTTCTCTTGCTTTTACCATCCAGTGAGGCTGAAATATCATAGCTCTCCCCACTGCCACACAGTCAAGAAGATTGTTTTCTACAAGATAACTTGCTTCTTGCTCTGTCTTTATTTTTCTAACACCTATAACAGGTATGTTTACATGTTTTTTTATAACTGTACCCATGTATATTACCCAGTCAAGAGGAAAATCTTCTGGGAAATTATCTATTTTTATTTCCTGCTTATATTTTGGATCAGGTGCTCCTGTTGAAACATGAAGAATATCAACACCAAGTTTTTCAAGATACTGGGCTGTCTTTATTCCATCTTCAAGAGAAGGCTCATTTCCTCCCATTCTGTACCCAAGAATAAAATTATCATCAAAAAGATGTTTTGTTCTTTCTATAAGGGCTTTATTGAAATACATTCTTCTTTCAAAATCTCCCCCATATTTGTCATCTCTTGTATTCCACATTCTTGAGTTCAGCTGAGATAAAAGATATGTATGTGCCCCATGAATTTCTATTCCATCAAAGCCAGCTTTTTTAGCTCTTTCAAAGGCTTTTACAAATTTTTCAAGAATATCATCTAAAACTTCTTCTGACACTTCTTTTATCTTTTCTTTAAAACCTGCATGATGTATCTGTATAAGCATAGGAACATCATATTTTTTTCCTATTTCAGATACTTTTTTAAGCCCCTCTATAAATTTATCGTCCCAAAGACCAAGCTGATTTTCTCTTAATTTTCCATCTTCTGCAACACAAGTTGCTTCAACTATTATAAGCCCTACACGGTCTTCAGCTATCCTTTCATACCACTCTATAAGCCTTTCTGTAACAAAACCATCTTTGTCTATAAGAGAAAACCTTACAAGAGGGGGAAGAACTATTCTGTTTTTAAGTTCTATATTTCTAATTTTAAGAGGTGTTAATATATTTGCCATGATTATTCCTTTTTAATTTTCTGTTTTTAAAACCTGCATTAAAAAATAATTTGTAATTTATGCAGTGAGTTGAACGCTGAAAAATGGCACTGTCTGAACGAAGTGAGTTTGCCATTTTTAGTGAAACGAACAAAATAAATAAAATTATTTTTTTAGCAGGGCAGCTTTCTTTTGGTTCGTTTTCTTTGTCTGCACAAAGAAAATGAACATCTATTTATATTTATTGTATCTTCTCTCATCTAAATATCTTTTTATTTCATTGATACAAATTCTTATTCCTTCAAATCCCTTTCTTATAATAACCATTACCGCCCACACTGCAAGAGCAATTACTATAATTCCTGTAAGCACAGGAAAACTAGCAAACATTGCTGAGAAAAGAAACAGAGGAAGAACTATTCCAATAAAACAAAATAAAAGTATCACAAGCCAACCGGCAGTAATTGCAAAAGCCCCTATAAGAGCTGCTAAAAGCTGAAGTGCACCAAACATAAAACATGCTACAAACATTATTCCAAGTATAAGTTCCATTTTTTAATCACCGCCTCTATAATATTTATTATTTATTAAGTCTAAACTTACCTACAACTTCTATGTGGCTTGTTCTTGGGAACATATCTACAGGCTGAATTTTTTCAAGTCTGTATCCTTGTTCTGTAAGAATTTTACTGTCTCTTGCAAAAGTTGAAGGGTTACATGAGATATACACAATTTCTTCTATTCCGTGTCCTGCAAGTTTTACAAGACTATCTCCCTCAATTCCTTTTCTTGGAGGATCAAATATAACTGCATCCACTCTTTTTCCTTTTTCAATAAGGTTAAGAAGTTCTTTATTTACATCTCCTGTTATAAATTCAATATTTTCAATATTGTTTTCTTTAGCTGTTCTCATTCCATCTTTTACAGCTTCTTTAACTATTTCAATAGAATAAACTTTCTCTGCATTTTTAGAAAGAATCATTCCTATTGTTCCAGTACCTGAAAAGGCATCAACAATATATTTATCCTGAATATTATCAAAGAAACTGATTCCTATATCATAAAGTTTTTTAGTTTGATTTACATTTATCTGGAAGAAAGAATTAGGAGAAATATTAAAATTAATTCCGTTTATGCTCTCCTTAATATATTTGTCTCCAAAAAGATGAATATTTTCTTTTCCAAGGGCAACATTTGTTATGTCGCTGTTTAAAGAAACATAAACTGATTTTATTTCTTCTGTATTTTCATAAATTCCTTTTAAAAATTCCTCAACATCTTTAGGAACTTTTTTTGAATTTATTACAAGTGCAAGCATAGCTTCATTCTTAGAATTTGTTCTCACCATTATATGACGAAGAAGTCCCTTATGTTCTTTTTCTCTGTAAACTGATATTTTGCTTTTATTAAGCATTTTCTTTACAATATTTATTATTTTATTTGCAAGTTCTGAGCTTAAGATATTTTCTTTTACTTCAAAAACTTCATGGGATTTTCTTTTAAACATTCCTGTTATTATCTTTTTATTTTTATCAAGGGCAAAAGGCTCAATTACTTTATTTCTGTAATTTCTTGTATCCTTTTCTTCAGCTCCTATTATATCTGAAACAGGAACATCTTTTATTCCCCCAATTTTTTCCATAACATCTTTTACAAGCTCTGTTTTATATTTAAGCTGAGATTCATAGTTAAGCATACCAAAGTCACACCCATGAAAATCTTCAAAGCTTATTTTTGAAGTATCCTCTATTCTTTCAGGTCCTGCTTTTATAAGTTTTGTTATAAGCCCTCTTGCATAAGTTTTCTTTTTTGAAATAATCTCTATTTCAACACGGTCTCCAGGAACTGTCATAGGAACAAAAACAGCAAAGTCATCTATAAATCCAAGCCCCTCTCCTCCGTACACTATTTTTTCAATATCTATTATAACCTTATCTCCAGTTGATACTGACATTAATCCTCCTAATTAAACGAGTACTTTTTAAATTCACAGTTATAAAAAGAGATTTTATTTCTGAATGTTTTCTTTTTTTATTTTGAAATAATTTACTTCTTTTGAAACTTCCATATTTCTTTTTTCTTTCATTTCAAGCTCCAGCCTTTTAAGGTCAACAGCTTTATCATATTCTGTCTGCTTCTCGTTTAAATCTTTTTTTAAATTTTCAAGATTTTTCTTTTCTGCAATAACAGCTTTTTCAAGTTTTGAAACCTTTACAAGATAATTATTGTGAGTAAGCCATATACCTATCGTTATTAAACATACATATAATGCCAGTTTCATAATTCCCCCTTTATTATCCCAAAGATTTCAGACTAAATTTTTTCAACCACTCTTAATTTTGCAGAATGGGCTCTGTTATTGTATTTAAGTTCATCATCTCCTGCACACACAGGTTTTCTTGTAACCACTTTTACCTGAGGTTTTTTCCCACACATACATACAGGAAGTTCAGGTGGACATGTGCAGCCTTTTTCAAGCTCTTTAAATTTATTTTTTACTATTCTGTCTTCTAGGGAATGGAAAGTTATTATTGCAAGCCTTCCCCCTTTTTTAAGTGATTTAACAGCTTTTTCTATTGCTCTTTCAAGAACTTCAAGTTCTCTGTTCACTTCTATTCTTATTGCCTGAAATGTTTTCTTTGCAGGGTGTTTCTGGCTTCTTGCAGGATAAGCTCTTCTTATTATTGATACCAGTTCCCCTGTTGTTTCAATATTTTTTTCTTTTCTCGCTTCACATATAAATCTTGCAATTTTTCTTGCAAATCTCTCTTCCCCATATTCAAATATTATTTTTGAAAGTTGTTCTTCACTGTAATTATTTACAACTTCATAAGCTGAAACAGGGTTGTTTTTATCCATTCTCATATCAAGCTTTGTATCAAAACGATATGAAAATCCTCTTTCCTCATCGTCAAGCTGAGTTGATGAAACTCCTATATCCATAAGAATTCCATCTATTTTATCATAACCTGCACAGTAAAGAACTGTATCAAGGTTTTCAAAGTTATCTTTGTAAACTTTCCATCTAGTTTTAAAAGGTTCAAGTCTTTTTGAAGCAAAATCAATAGCCTGCTGATCCTGATCTATTGAAATAACTTTTGCCTTTTCAGAAGTTGATTTTAAAATCCCCTCTGTATGACCTCCCCCTCCAAGAGTACAGTCAAGATATACCCCGTCTTTATCTGTTATAAGGTGTTCCATTGTTTCATAAAAAAGAACGGGAATATGATATTCACTGAATGTATTTTTAATATCTTCCATTAAATCCTCCGATTTAAAATACCCTGCATGAAAAATATCAGTAAAATACTTTTTTCAGCAGGGCAGTTTTTATTATCCTAGAAAATTATATAAAACAATAATCTTCTTATTAAATTTATTGCAAAGTATGCAAGTATAGGCGATATGTCTATTCTGCTGTAACCAACTGGAAATATCATTCTAAATGGTTTAAGTATTGGTTCAGAAACAGCATAAACCACATCTGTAAAATCATTGTGTGTATACGGAGCCAGCCATGACAGAAGAACTCTTATAAATATGATTATGTTAATTATGTTTACAGTATAATTTATTGCAGCTGCAATTAAGTGCATAGTTCTTTCATTACTCCTTTTCTTATTAAATTAATCCATATCCAGAAAATAATGTTTAGTATTTTCTACATACTCCCAACCTGACCAGATTGTAAGTATTACTGGTATAAGCATAAGATAGAAATTATAATGTCTTGGAAGGAAAGTATAAACTTCATTTGCCTTGTCTCCAAGAACTATCATAAGCATAATAGCTATCATTTGTGATGTTGTTTTATATTTTCCAAGTTTGCTTGCAGGAATAACTTCTCCCTTTGCAGCAACAACCATTCTTATACCACTTATTAAAAATTCTCTGAATATTATAACAATAGACATCCACGAAGGAATATATCTTAAATATACCATTACAACAAGAGCAGATATTACAAGTATCTTATCTGCCAAAGGGTCCATTATTTTCCCGAAATCTGTAATAAGATTATGTTTTCTTGCAAGATACCCATCAAAGAAGTCTGTTATAGAGGCTACTGCAAATATAGCAAGTGCAATAAGTCTGTACAGCATTCCTCCTTCTGGAGAATTCTCTAAAACATAAATAAAAGGTACTGCTAGTATCAGTCTTGTTAGAGTCAGCTTATTTGGTAAATTCATAATCTCATCTCTCTCCCATGTTTTATTCTTCCTCTATTATAGGCCCTATAAAGTCATATTGGAAGTTTTGCTCAATTTTAACTTTTACAATATCTCCAGCTTTTGCTGTTCCATCATTTGTAAGAACTTTTCCGTCTATTTCAAGAGCCTGACCTCTTGTTCTTCCTTCAAGCATATATTCACTTTCAGAAGAAACTCCATCAATCATAACTTCAACTTCCTGACCGATAAACTGCTCATTTTTTCTTTCAGCTATATCAGCTTGAAGATTTGTAAGTTCAGCCCATCTTTTTTCTTTTATTTCTTCAGGAACTTGATTTGGAAGACTATAAGCAACAGTATCTTCTTCTCTTGAATACTTAAATACTCCCACATAGTCAAACTTAAATTCTTCTATAAAATCTTTAAGTTCTTCAAACTGCTCTTCTGTTTCTCCAGGGAAACCTACAATAACAGTTGTTCTTATAACTGCGTCAGGAATTGCACCTCTTATTCTTCCAAGAATGCTTCTTATATAATCTCCTGATTTTGCTCTTGCCATTTTCTGAAGTATTTCATCTGATATATGCTGAATAGGCACATCAAAATACTTACAGATTTTAGGCTCATTTTTCATTACTTCTATAAGTTCATCAGTTATAGAGTTTGGATACATATAGTATGTTCTTATCCATTCTATTCCTTCAACTTTTACAAGTTCTTTTAAAAGTTTTGCCAGAGCTTTTTCCTTATAATTATCCAGTCCATATTCTGTTGATTCCTGTGCAAGAAGATTTAATTCTTTTACACCTGATTTTGCAAGATTTCTTGCTTCTTCAACAATATCTTCTATGCTTCTGCTTCTTAAATCCCCTCTAAGAGATGGAATTATGCAGTAAGTGCATCTTTTATCGCACCCTTCAGATATTTTAAGGTAAGCTGTATGAGGATAAGTTGTTAAAACTCTTTCTGTATGAGAGTTTGGAAGGAAGTCTTGACTTCCTACCACAACAGGCTTCTTGTCATCAAGAATGCTGTCAACAATCTCTCCTATTTTATCAATATCCCCTGTTCCCATAACTGCATCTATTTCAGGAATTTCTTTTATAAGTTCATCTCTGTATCTTTCAGAAAGACAACCAGCCACGATTATCTTTTTTAAGCTGCCATTTTGTTTATACTGAGCAGCTTCTAAAATTGCTTCTATAGATTCTTCTTTGGCATCTCCTATAAAAGCACAAGTGTTTACTACTATAATATCAGCTATGCTTAAATCTTCAACTAGCTCAAACCCTCTTTTATTTATTAAAAATCCAAGAATGTTTTCACTGTCAACAAGATTTTTGCTGCATCCAAGGCTTATTAAACCTATTTTCATTTATTAACCTCTCTTAATTTACAATTAACCTTCTATAATTCTTTTCTTGCTTAGGCTTATTTTTCCACCTTCAGTAGAAATTACCTTAACATCAAAGACATCTCCTTCTTTAAGAACATCTTCAACATTTGCAACTCTTTCTTTAGAAATTTCAGAAACATGAAGAAGTCCTTCTTTTCCAGGAAGTATTTCCATAAATGCTCCGAATTTAGCAATTTTTACAACTCTTCCACTGTAAATTTCTCCAACTTCAACATCTTTAGTGTGAGCTTCTATCATTTTTACAGTTTTTTGAAGCTGCTCAAGATCATTACAGAATACAGAAACTTTTCCATCATCTGTAATATCAACAGTTGCTCCTGTTTCCTCTATGATTTTCTTAATATTTTTACCAGCTGGCCCTATAAGAGCTGCTATTTTATCTGTATTTATTTGCATTTGAACTATTCTTGGAGCATTTGGAGCAAGTTCTTTTCTTGGCTCAGGAATTGCTGCATTCATAACTTCAAGAATTTCAAGTCTTGCTTTATGTGCTTGGTTAAGAGCTATTCTCATTATTTCTTCAGTGATACCTGTAATTTTAATATCCATTTGAAGAGCTGTGATTCCTGATTTTGTTCCTGCAACTTTAAAGTCCATATCTCCTAAGTGGTCTTCAAGTCCCATGATATCTGTAAGAACTGTAAATTCTTCTCCCTCTTTAACAAGTCCCATTGCTATTCCTGCAACATGTTCTTTAATAGGAACACCTGCGTCCATAAGAGCAAGAGATCCTCCACAAATTGAAGCCTGAGAAGATGATCCATTTGATTCTGTAATATCAGAAACAACTCTTATTGTATATGGGAATACTTCTTCAGATGGAATTACATATGATAATGCTCTTTCAGCAAGAGATCCGTGTCCAAGTTCTCTTCTTCCAGGAGCTCCGTTTCTTCCAATTTCTCCTACAGAATATGCAGGGAAGTTGTAGTGAAGATAGAATTTTTTGTAATATTCTTCATCTAATGTATCTATTAACTGTTCATTTGCTTTTGATCCAAGTGTTGTTGTAACAAGAGCCTGAGTTTCCCCTCTTGTAAACATTGCAGAACCATGAGGCATAGGAAGAGTTCCTACTTCTGCATATAAAGGTCTTATTTCGTCAACTTTTCTTCCGTCAACTCTGTGTTTATGATAGATGATAACTTCTCTTACAAGTCTTTTCATCATTTCTTCATAATAAGCATCAAATTCTGTCATAACATCTTCTGGAAGTTCTTCTTCAGAAAGTTCAGCAAAGTTTTCTGCAACAAATTTTTCTCTTAATTCGTCGTGAAGTGCATCAACTGCATCTTGTCTTGCTTGTTTTCCAGTTGTTAAAACTGCTTGTTTAAGTCTTTCCTCTCCGTTAGTTTCTAAGAAATCTTTTACTAATGGATTTGGTTCTTCTTTAACAAACTCTATTTTTTCTTTTCCTATTAATTTTGTAAATTCTTCTTGGAATTCACATAATTTTTTAATGTTTTCATGTGCAAACATAATAGCTTGAAGCATTGTTTCTTCGTCCATTTCAGCTGCTCCAGCCTCAACCATGTTTACAGCTTCCTTAGTTCCTGCAACTTTTAAGTTAAGTTCACTAGTTTCTAACTCTTCAGGTGTAGGGTTTAAAATAAACTGACCATCTTTTCTTCCTACTACAACACCTGCAACTGGTCCAAGAAATGGAATATCAGAAATCATAATAGCTGCTGATGCTCCTATAATTCCTAAATAATCTGGTGTATTTTTCCCGTCATATGAAAAAATAGTGTTAACTATTTGAACTTCATAGTTAAATCCATCTGGGAACATTGGTCTTATTGGTCTGTCTGTAAGTCTTGAAATAAGTGTTGCATCTATTCCAGGTCTTGCTTCTCTTTTATTAAATCCTCCAGGGAATTTTCCTGCTGCATAGAATTTTTCAATGTAGTCAACTGTTAAAGGGAAAAAGTCTATTCCAGGCTTTCCTTCTTTACTACGGTTTACTGTACAAAGCATTACAGTATCTCCATACTGAATCATTACAGCTCCGTTTGACTGTCTTGCAAATTTACCAGTAGAAAGTGACAGTGTTCTTCCGCCAATTTCTAATTCTAATCTTGTTTCGTTAAACATTAACTTCCTCCTAATCTCATAAAAATATTTGTTCTAAAATATTACGGAGTTCGGTAAATAATAAGGGAAAAACCATAAAAACACTGCTTTATGACTTTTCGCTTACTACTTACTCAAAAAAACACAACCCCATAATATTCCTATATCTTATTAAGTATAACATAATGATAAATACTAGTCAATTTTTCTTTAATGTTTTCATTACCAAAAAAATACAAAAAATAAAAGAGATAATCTGATTGTAACAGCCTATCTCTTTATGCAATACATACTATGATTTTAATATTTGATTATAACCTATTTTTTAGTATTTCTTCCCAATTTTTAGGAAAACCTATACATCCAATATCTACATTTTCTTTAAATTCTTCAAAAACCTTTTTAATATCTGGTATCACTTTATCATTCCATTCTTCTTTATCTAACATTAAAAATTTCATAACTAACACATAATCAAATATTTTATTAGTAGTTATATTACATTCCTTTTTCTTAATAGGAGTAAATATTACTTTAGAATTATATAATCTTGTATCATGTGCTAACATATTTCTAAATCTTCTCATAGCTTCTATCCAGTTTTCCATCTGCATTTTACTGCAGTCATATTCTTTGGCTATCTTTTTTTGCACAGGAGTATTTAATAAAGAATAAAAATTTTCTAAATTTCCTAAAGTGAACACTTCTACTGCTACCCAAATTGGATAATATCCTTGATAGTGCTGTTTATGATGTTGAATAAAAGGCAAATCTTCATTATTTTCTATATTCTTATTAATATATTCTATAAATTTTGCATGTTTTAATTTATCTGGAAAATCTCTGTTAAATAAATAGGAAATATTCCCTTCTGGATAATTATGTGAAAAATGGTATGCTACAGAAGTTTTTAAACTTCTTTCTATCATCTCCATAGCATATATAAAAATGCTTCTCAATCTCATATCAAATTTAATTATTTTATAAATCTGATTAAAAGTTAAACCTTCATTATAGCAATCTGTCTCTGAATTTTTAAAATCATGAAGATAACCTGTAACATAGTAATAATTCATCTTTTTTAAAACTTCTTCTGCAAAATCTTCATCTTCTATGATTAAATTTCTCTTCTTAAGTTTATCTATCTGCTCTTTAAATGTAGTTGGCTGTTTTAACTGAGAACTAATAAATTTTATAAAAGTATCATCTACAACATGCATAAATTTTCTCCTTATAAAAAAAGCGACTCCCTCATGGGCCACATGACAAAGTCAGAGGTGTGAGAAAGTCTATATCATATTTATATGATAACTCATTATTTAACTTTTGTCAATAATATCACTGCCTTTATATCTTAGTTTTAAAGACTTAACAACTTTTTTCCATTTTTTGTCCACTGTGTTTTATAAATTTTTGAGCAAAGTACGATTTTTCTCTCTATATTATATAATTTACTTATCCTAAGAGGATAAAATCTTTTAAAAACACAGGAGGTAAAAAAATGGCTTTAACAGTAACAGAAACAAAAGAGGTTATCACAGGAGTTCTTG